>NZ_JBTVYK010000100.1:0-9149 GCF_054788135.1 Streptomyces sp. O3 | reverse complement strand
TCCTGGAACGATCCCGCGTCGAGAAGCAGCTCGATCCGCTCCCGCGCCGTCAGCTTGCCCTTGGCATGCTGCGCCGCAGTCGCCTTCTCGCTCGGTCCGGCCAACGCCGTCGCGCGGATCTCGCGCAGCTCGGCCACGCGGCCACGGGCGCCGACGGGCTCGCCCTCCGGGGAAGCGGTCTCGTCCAAAACGGTCATGTAGCGACCTTACGAAGTGCACCAGCGAAAAGGGCCCGTCGACTCCACACAGTGTCCGGCCCGTTTTCCTGGTAGCCCTGGACAGAACCCCCCTGCGGTGCAGCGCAAGTGACTGTCCAGAGCCCCTCGAGGTTGTGGGGTTCTCACAATCATCCGCTGAGAGACGTCTCACACTACTTCAGTCGCGCTCGCGGTGCCGACCGACGGCGGCCGCCTCCGCTACATGAAGCCGCCGCCGAAGTCGCCGCCCCCGAAGTCCCCGCCGCCGAACCCGCCGCCGAAGTCGTCCGGGCCGAAGTCGGCGCCCGACTGGTCGCCGCCGTCGTAGCCCGCTCCGGGGCCCATGCCGCCGTCCGCCGCGTAGGCCGGTCCGGACATCAGCGAGCCGAGCATGGTGCCGATCAGCAGTCCGGGCAGGACGCCGCCGTAGTAGCCGCCAGCCCAGGGGCCGTAGACCGGGCCCGCCTCGTAGTACGGACGGCGGCCGTGCTCCGTGTCGACCTGGCGGACCGCGGGGTCCTCACCGTCCGCGAGCCGTGCCTGGTCCGCCGCGCAGACCGGCACCTCGCGGGTGGGCGCGCCGACCGGGGCCCAGGACACGTCCGCGACGGACGGTCCGTGCCGGGGGTCGAAGAAGCAGGGGGCCCTGCGCTCCGGCGGCTCGCGGCCCTCGCGCCGGGCGGCCAGCACGGCGAGCGAGAACCGGCCGTCCTCCACGGCCTGGGTCACCGCGCGTACGTCGTCCGGGCGCTGGGCCGCCGCCATCAGCGACTTGGCGTGCTCATACGCGTCGAGGGCGTGTGCGTAGTCGGTGCGCATCCGGTCTGTCGCGCCCGGCTCGCCGGGGTGGAAGTCCAGGCGGTCGAGTTCTTCGCCGAACGCCGTGATGTCCTCGTCGACCACGACGGCCAGCTTCGCCAGGGCGCTCCGCTCGGCCTCGGCCCGCTTCGCGCGGCTCCGCCTGACCAGGGCGTACGCGCCCGCGCCACCGGCCACCGCGACCGCGCCGAGCCCGATCAGGGCGCCGCTGTCGACGCCTTCGTCGGACGGGACGCCCCAGGAGGCCGGGGCGCTGCCGCGGACGCTGTCGAGCGCCAGGCCGGTGAAGCTGTTCAGCCGGGCCGCGGTGGTCGTGCCCTCCATGCCCGCCTTCAGGTTGTCCACGCCGTCGCGGGACAGCACGACCGAGTCCGCCCGCGCGTCGAAGGCGTCGCCGAGCTGGACCGCGTAAAGGCCGGTGATGCCGGTCTGTACGCGGAGCTTTTGGAACAGCTCGCTGTCCGCGAAGCCGTTCTGGCGGGCGAAGTCCGCGGGCAGCACCGCCACGAAGACCGGTTTGTCCGCGTCCTTGATCTGTTGCGCCAGGGTGTCCGCGTCCGCCGCCGAGAGCTCGGCCGACGCCGCCTCGTCGACGTAGACCGGGCTCTGCCTGAGGGCCTGGGCCACATCGGAGACCGAGGTGGCCGCCTGCGCCCCAGGGGCCGCGAGGAAGGCGACCCCCAGGGCGAGAAGAACGGCCACGGCGAACCGGAGAGCGCTCCGCACCACTATGTGAGGCCTCATATATCGACGGTAACTCCGCCGGCCCCGGTACGGGTCCGGCGGAGTCGTCTGGCTGCCCGGCGGCGGCTCAGTCGACGGGTTCCACGCCCGCCCGCAGCAGCCCGTAGGTATACGCGTCCTCCAGCGCCTGCCAGGACGCGGCGATCACGTTGTCGGCGACCCCGACCGTGGACCACTCGCCGTCGCCGTCGGACGTCGAGACCAGGACGCGGGTGGTCGAACCGGTGCCGTGGGTGCCCTCCAGGATGCGGACCTTGTAGTCCACCAGCTCCATCTTGGCGAGCTCCGGGTAGAAACGCTCCAGGGCCACCCGCAGCGCCCGGTCCAGGCCGTTGACCGGTCCGTTCCCCTCGGCGGTCGCGACGATGCGCTCGCCCTTGGCCCAGAGCTTCACGGTGGCCTCGTTGGCGTGCGTGCCGTCCGGCCGGTCCTCGACGATCGCGCGCCAGGACTCGACCCTGAAGTACCGGCGGCGGGTGCCCTCGACCGCCTCGCGCAGCAGCAGCTCGAAGGACGCGTCGGCCGCCTCGTAGGTGTATCCGGCCAGCTCACGTTCCTTGACCCGCTCGACGACGCGGCCGACCAGCTCGCGGTCACCGCCGATGTCGATGCCGAGCTCCTTGCCCTTGAGCTCGACGGACGCGCGCCCGGCCATGTCGGAGACCAGCATCCGCATGGTGTTGCCGACCCGCTCCGGATCGATGTGCTGGTACAGATCCGGGTCGACCTTGATCGCGGAGGCGTGCAGGCCCGCCTTGTGGGCGAAGGCCGAGAGGCCCACGTACGGCTGGTGGGTGGAGGGGGTGAGGTTGACGACCTCGGCGATGGCGTGCGAGATGCGGGTCATCTCGGCGAGCGCGCCCGGCGGCAGCACCCGCTTGCCGTACTTGATCTCCAAGGCCGCGACGACCGGGAAGAGGTTGGAGTTGCCGACCCGCTCGCCGTAGCCGTTGGCGGTGCACTGCACATGAGTGGCGCCCGCGTCGACGGCGGCGAGGGTGTTGGCGACGGCGCAGCCCGTGTCGTCCTGCGCGTGGATGCCGAGTCGCGCGCCGGTGTCCGCGAGGACCGTGCCGACCACGGCCTGCACCTGCGCGGGGAGCATCCCGCCGTTGGTGTCGCACAGCACGACGACATCGGCACCCGCGTCGGCGGCCGCCCGGACGACGGACTTGGCGTAACCGGGATTGGCGCGGTAGCCGTCGAAGAAGTGCTCGCAGTCGACGAAGACCCGGCGCCCCTGCTCGCGCAGATAGCTCACGGTGTCCGCGATCATCGCGAGGTTCTCGTCCAGGGTGGTGCGCAGGGCGAGCTCGACGTGCCGGTCATGGGACTTGGCGACCAGGGTGATCACCGGAGCGCCCGAGTCGAGCAGCGCCTTGACCTGGAGGTCCTCGGCCGCTGTGGCCCCTGGGCGGCGGGTGGCGCCGAAGGCCACCAGCTGCGCGTGCCTGAAGTCGATCTCCTCTTTGGCGCGGGCGAAGAACTCGGTGTCGCGGGGGTTGGCGCCCGGCCAGCCGCCCTCGATGAAGCCCACGCCGAAGTCGTCCAGGTGCCGGGCGATGGTCAGCTTGTCCGCGACGGTGAGGTTGATGCCCTCGCGCTGCGCGCCGTCGCGCAGCGTGGTGTCGAAGACGTGGAAAGCGTCGTCGAGCTGCGCGCTGTCGGTGCGCGCGTCGTCGGTCTCGTCGGTTGCGTCCGTCATTGCTGATCTGGCTCCTGTGTCGGATCTCGGTCTACCCGGAATGACCGGTTCCACCGTCCCCTTGATAATCCCAGGCGCTCCGCACCCGGCCGAGGTGAGCCGGGAAACAGAAAAACCCCTCGCGGGTGCGAGAGGTCTGCGCGCGGGTCTGAGACGACGGTGTCCGCCCGTACGAGGTGGTACGTGGCGGTCACTGCGGACCGGCGCGCCTGCTGCCAATAATCGTGGCGAACGAGAGCACGGCGGCAGTTTGCCACAGTTCCGCCCACCTCAGGGCGGGGTCTCACGATGCGGGCACCGGGGGCCGGGATCCGGCCACCTCGCCGGGCCGGATCCCGCACTGTCACACCCGGTGGCTAAAGTTACTCTCCGAAGTCGATCCCCTGCGGGGAGGAGTGAAGGGTGGCACGCGAGTGGCCGGTGTTGCGGACCACGGACTTCGAGTCGATGACGCACGCGCAGCTGGTGGCGCTGCTGGCGTCGGCGGACTCGGCGGGTACGGCGGAGCTGGCGCGCGGGCTGGCCTCGGCGGCGAAGACGATCGCCGAGATCGGCGACGACCTCAAGGCGTATGTGGGCGGTCTGCCTTGGCGCGGCGAGGGCGGCGACGCGTTCCGCGAGTGGGGCGGCCAGTCGGCGAACGCGGCGCTGCGGCTCGGTGAGTACGGCGGGGTCGTCGCGGTGTGGCTGGGAGAGGTGTCACAGGCGATCGCGGAGGCGAAGGCGTCGATGCCGCCGTTGTCGGAGACCACGACGGCGCGCGCGGCCGAAGGCGCGGACGAGGGCGAGGTCGAGGTCGAGGGCGGGACGCGGGACCAGGTGGACGCGATGCGCGCCGATGCGGTGCTGCGGCTGCGGAAGCTGGCGCAGACGTACGTGTTCTCGGGCCAGCAGTTGCAGGCCCAGGAGCCTCCTGTGTTTCCGCCGCCAGCGATGCATCCGGGTTCGGGCGACTGGTCCGAACCGCGGGGGTACCGCCCGGCGTACGGCTCGGCACCGGAGCAGGGCGGTGGCACCGGCACCGGCACCGGCAGTGGCACCGGTGGTCAGGGGGCGATGGGCGGGCAAGCCGGTCCCGGTGTCGGTGTCGCCGCTTCCGGAGCGCCGCCAAGTGCGGCGGCCGCACCGCCCAGCACACCGTCTGCCGCTGCTTCGAGCACTTCAAGCACTTCAAGTGCTCCGAGTGCTTCGAGTGCTCCGAACCCGGCCGGGCGTCCGGCGCTGATGGAGATCGACAGCGTCGCCGCACCACCGCAGGACTCGGGTCCGCCACCGTCCGCGGGTCCGGCCAGCCCGCCGGGTCCGGGGCGGCCGGATGCCGGTCCGGCCCTGCTCGCGGGAGCGCCGCCGCCCCTCGCCGTCGTCGGCGACGGCGGCCGTACCGGGCTGGCCCCGCCCGCTTCCGCGACGGGTGCGGGCCGCCCGATGGGGACGCCCGGTCCCGGCTCGGGCAGCCCCGGCACGGCCGGGCGGACGCCGCGCGACGGCGGCGTCATCGGCGGCCGCCCCACCTGGACCGGCAACGGGCTCGGCGGTGGCGCTCCCGGCCGGGGCGGCTCGGCGTCCGGCCGCCACCCGGCGCACGAGAGCGGCGGCATCGTCGGCGGCGTCCCCCAGCGGGCAGGCCGTACGACGGGCGGCCCGTTCGCCGCGGGCGGCACCGGCCCCGTGCCCGGCGGCGTACCCGGCCTCGTGCCCGGCGGTGTGCTCGCGCCGCCGCCCGCCGCGTCCCGGCCAGCGCGCCGGGACGCCGGGCAGGGCGACCGGTCCGGGCGCGCCGTCGAGGAGGGGGAGACCTGGCGGCAGGGCCGACGGCCGGTCGTTCCCCCCGTCGTCGACCGCTGAGGTCAGGCGGCCGTGGCGCCCAGCGTCTCGTCCAGGAACTCGTGGACGTGGGTGAGGATGTGCGCGCGGTCGTTGCCGGGGAGGCCTACCGCCACATGGACGGCGAAGCCGTCCAGGAGGGCGCGGAGGCGGGCGGCGTAGCGCTCCGGGTCCACGGGGCGGAGGGCGCCTTGGGAGATGCCCTCGGCCAGCAGGGCGACGAGGTCGCGATGCCAGGCGCCCTCGATGGCGGCCTGGCGGGTGCGGGCCTCGGATTCCGCGTCGGCGTACTGGGAGCGGTTCCAGACCTCGAGCCAGAGGGTCCAGTGCGGGTCGCCGGGCGCGTCGGGGACGTAGAGGTCGACGTAGGCGTCCAGGCGGGCGCGGACCGGTTCGGGGCGGGCCAGGAGGGCGCGGCGCTCCGCGCCGAGCTGGCCCTCGCTCCATTCCAGGGTCTGGAAGAGGAGTTCGTCCTTGGTCTTGAAGTAGTAGAGGAGGTGGCCGCTGCTCATGCCGACCTCGCGGCCCAGCGCCGCCATGGTGAGACGCTCCAGGCCGCCGTCGGCGATCATCGCCATGGCCGCGGCCAGCACCTCCTCGCGCGGTGGGGCGTTCCGCCTGCGCGAGGTGCTGGCCTTGGCCACGGATTCTCCAGGGTTATGTCAGATGCCGTGTGTCAGATCTTGGGCTGCTGCTGGGTGATGCAGTGGATGCCGCCGCCCCCGGCGAAAATCGTACGCGCATCCACCAGGGTGACGGTCCGCTCGGGCAGGAGACGGCGGAAGACGCCGGCGGCGAGCTCGTCGCGCGGGTCGTCGAAGGAGCACAGGACCACGCCGCCGTTGCAGAGGTAGTGGTTGATGTAGGAGTAGTCGGCCCAGCCGTCGTCGGCCTCCAGGACGGTCGGCGCGGCGATCTCGACGACTTCGAGCGCGCGGCCGCGGGCGTCCGTCTGGGTGCGCAGGTAGGCGGCGATGGACTTGCAGAGTTCGTGGTCGGGGTGGGCGGGGTCCGGCTGGCTGTGGACGACGACCACGCCCGGCTTCACGAAGGCCGCGACGATGTCCACGTGGCCCAGTGTGCCGAAGCCCTCGTAGTCGCCGGTGAGGCCGCGGGGCAGCCAGATCGCCTTGGTGGTGCCCAGGTGGGCGTGGATCTCGGCCTCGACCTCGGCGCGGGTCCAGCCGGGGTTGCGCTCGGGGCCGAGCTGGACGGTGTCGGTGAGGAGTACCGTGCCCTCGCCGTCCACGTGGATGCCGCCGCCCTCGTTCACCAGGCGGGAGGCGTAGGTGCGGGCGCCGGTCAGGTCGGAGACGTATGCGGCGATCTTGCCGTCGTGCTCCCAGCGGGCCCAGTCCCGAGCACCCCAGCCGTTGAACGTCCAGTCGACGGCCGCGAGTTCCCGGCCGTCGGTGACGAAGGTGGGGCCGATGTCGCGCATCCAGGCGTCGTCGAGTTCGCGCTCGACGACGTCGATGGAGTCGCCGAGGAGGCGGCGGGCCGCGGCGGCCTGGTCGGGGCTCGCGACGACGGTGACGGGCTCGAAGCGCCGTACCGCGTGCGCGACCGACGCCCAGGCCTCGCGGGACGCGTCGAGGTCGGCGGGGTCGTCGAAGGTCGGGTTGGGGCCCGGCCAGGCCATCCAGGTGCGCTCGTGCGGGGTCCATTCGGCGGGCATGCGGAAGCCGTCGGCGGCGGGAGTGCTCATCAAGGGGTCCTTACCAGGTCCTTCGCGGGTCCTCAGAGGAAGTACAGGCGGTTCAGGGAGACGGAGTCGGCGGGCTCCGAGCGGACCGGGTCGCCGTCGAGGGTGACCAGGCCGGTGCGGGCGTCGACGTCGACCGTGCCGACGCGGGAGTTCAGCCACAGGTCGGCGGGGCCGATGTCGCGGGTGCCGCGCACCGCGACGCGGCGGCGCCGGGTGGGCATGGTGTCCGCCGCCGACTCGGCCGCGGCGGCGGCGACGAACGCCACCGAGATGTCGGCCGGGGCCGCGCCGTGCGCACCGAACAGCGGGCCCAGGACGAGGGGTTCGCAGGTGTCGGTCGCGGCGTTCGGGTCGCCGGTGACCCCGTACGCGGGGAAGCCGGACTTCAGCACCAGCTGCGGCTTGGCGCCGAAGTAGTCCGGACGCCAGAGCACGATGTCGGCGAGCTTGCCGGTCTCGATGGAGCCGACCTCGTGGGAGATGCCGTGCGCGATCGCCGGGTTGATCGTCAGCTTGGCGATATAGCGCAGGACGCGCGCGTTGTCGTCGTCGGGGCCGTCGCCGTCCATCGGGCCGAAGTCGGCCTTCATCTTCCCGGCCATCTGGAAGGTGCGGCGTACGGTCTCGCCCGCGCGGCCCATGCCCTGGGCGTCGGACGAGGTGATGCCGATCGCGCCCAGGTCGTGCAGGACGTCCTCGGCGCCCATCGTCCCGGACCTGATCCGGTCGCGGGCCATCGCGGCGTCGCCGGGCAGGTCGGTCTTCAGGTCGTGTACCGAGACGATCATCCCGTAGTGCTCGGCCACCGCGTCCCGGCCGAACGGGAGGGTCGGGTTGGTGGAGGAGCCGATGACGTTCGGCACGCCCGCCATCTTGAGCACGTTGGGTACGTGGCCGCCGCCGCATCCCTCGATGTGGAAGGCGTGGATGGTGCGGCCTTCCAGGACGCGCAGGGTGTCCTCGACCGACAGGCACTCGTTCAGGCCGTCGCTGTGCAGGGCGACCTGGACGTCGTGCTCGTCGGCGACGCGCAGCGCGGTGTCCAGCGCGCGGGTGTGCGCGCCCATGTCCTCGTGCACCTTGAAGCCGCAGGCCCCGCCCTCGGCCAGCGCCTCCACCAGGGGGGCCGCGCCGGAGGACGAACCGCGCGCCAGGAAGCCGATGTTGACCGGCCAGGCGTCGAAGGCGTTGAAGGCGTGCCGCAGCGCCCAGGGCGAGTTGACGCCGACGCCCCACACCGGGCCGAACTCCTGGCCGATGACAGTGGTGACGCCGGAGGCGAGTGAGGCCTCCATGATGCGCGGCGAGAGCAGATGCACATGGGGGTCGACGGCGCCCGCGGTGGCGATCAGGCCCTCGCCGGACACGATGGACGTGCCGGTGCCGACGACCACGTCCACGCCGTCGAGGGTGTCGGGGTTCCCCGCGCGTCCGATGCCCGCGATGCGGCCCTCGCGGATGCCGACGGAGACCTTGCGGACGCCTTGGGCCGCGTCGATGACCAGGACGTTGCTGATGACGACGTCGCAGGTCTCGCGGACGGCGGCGGCCTTGAGGTGCAGGCCGTCGCGGGCGGTCTTGCCGAAGCCCGCGAGGAACTCGTCGCCGTAGCGCTGGGCGTCGGACTCGACCCGTACGGTCAGTCCGGTGTCGCCGAGGCGGACCCGGTCACCGGCGCGGGGGCCGTGGACGGCGGCGTAGTCGTGGGGGTCGATGGCGGTCATCGGCTGGCCTCCGGTGCGTCGTCCTCCGTGGGGTCCTGTCCCGCTGGGTCCTGTCCCGCGCCGAGGTAGCCGCAGGCGGCCGCGCGGCGCAGGGCCTCGTCCTTGGCGCCGGGCGCGTCGAGCGGGCCGTCGACCAGGCCCGCGAAGCCGATCGCGACCCGGTCGCCGCCGATCGGCACGAGCCCGACCTCACACTCGCCGCCCGGATCGAAGCGGACCGACGACCCGGCCGGGACGGCCAGGTGCATGCCGTAGGCGGCCGCGCGGTCGAAGTCGAGGCGGGGGTTGGCCTCGAAGAAGTGGAAGTGCGAGGTGACGCTGACCGGCACCCGCGCGGTGTTGCGGACCCTCAAAGAGAGCGTCGGCGCGGGGTCGGCGTGCGCGGGCGCCGGGAGCAGCGCGCCGGGCGCGGCGTCGCCGCTGGCGCC
>NZ_JBTVYK010000099.1:0-9270 GCF_054788135.1 Streptomyces sp. O3 | reverse complement strand
CGTGGGCTCGGATATGTGTATCAGAGTCAGGGGCGTGCCCGGTTCCGGCCGCCAGCCGCCCGCCAGGGCGCGGCGCGCGATCGCGGGGCCGCTGGCGATGCCCTCGACGCAGCCGCGGGAGCCGCACGGGCAAGGCGCGCCGTCCAGGTCCACGCTGATGTGGCCGATGTGGCCCGCGTTGCCGGTCGGGCCCGCGTACAGACCGCCGTCCAGGACCAGGCCGCCGCCGACGCCGGTCGAGACCACCAGGCACAGCGCGTGGTCGTACCCCTGGGCCGCGCCGAGCCAGTGCTCGGCGGCGGCGATCGCGGCCCCGTCACCGATCAGCGTGACGGGCCGTCCGGCGGCCGCGGGCAGCGCCTTGACCCGCTCGACGAGGGGGAAGCCGCGCCAGCCGGGTACGTTCACCGGGCTGACGGCGCCCGCGGCGGCGTCGACGGGGCCCGCGCTGCCGATGCCGAGCGCCCGCGCCTCGGCCCACAGGGGTGAGCGTGCGAGTTCGTCCAGGACCTCTTCGGCGGCCCGCCACACCGTCTCGGCGTCCTCCCGCGCGGGCGTCGGCCGCCGGGCCCGCGCCCGGACACGACCGTGACCGTCGACCAGGGCTCCGGCGAGCTTGGTGCCGCCGATGTCGAGCGCGGCGACGAGGTCGGTCGGCATCAGTGTGGGATCCCCTGGTGAGAAGGTCGGCCGGAGTGCACGGGGAACAGTCTTCTTGGATCTGACAACGTTGTCCAGGCCCTATGCTCGACGCACACGCCCGCTCACACGGGACAACGGGACAACGGGACAACGGGAACAACGGGGACACACGCCTTCTCACACGGGACAGGACCGCGCATCGTGGCCGAGACCGCCAGCCGCCGCACACCCCGCCGCCACGGCGACCGTCCGACCATGAAGGACGTCGCCGCACGCGCGGGCGTCGGGCTGAAGACGGTCTCGCGTGTGGTGAACGGCGAGAGCGGCGTCACCCCGGACACCCAGCGTCGCGTCCGGGAGGCGATCGAGGCGCTGGGCTTCCGGCGCAACGACAGCGCGCGGGTGCTGCGCAAGGGTCGTACCGCGAGCGTCGGCCTGGTCCTCGAGGATCTCGCCGATCCGTTCTACGGGCCGCTGAGCCGCGCCGTGGAGGAGGTGGCACGCGCCCACGGCGCGCTGCTGATCAACGGCTCCAGCGCCGAGGACCCGGACCGTGAGCGGGAGTTGGCGCTGGCGTTGTGCGCGCGCCGGGTGGACGGTCTGGTGGTGATCCCGGCCGGTACCGACCACCGCTATCTGGAGCCCGAGATCAGGGCGGGCGTGGCCACCGTGTTCGTGGACCGTCCGGCCGGGCGGATCGACGCCGACGCGGTGCTCTCCGACAGCTTCGGCGGGGCGCGGGACGGCGTCGCCCATCTCATCGCCCACGGCCACCGCCGGATCGGCTTCGTCGGCGACCAGCCGCGCATCCACACGGCGGTCGAGCGCCTGCGCGGCTATCGCGCCGCCATGGCGGACGCGGGCCTGCCGGTCCACGACGGCTGGGTGTCGCTCGGCTCCACCGCGCCGGGCCGGGTCCGCGCCGCGGCCGAGGCGATGCTCACCGGGGCGGAGCCGGTGACGGCGTTGCTCGCGGGCAACAACCGGGTGACGGTGACGGTGATCCGCGTCCTGGCGGCCAGGTCCCGTCCGGTCGCGCTGGTCGGCTTCGACGACTTCGAGCTCGCGGACCTGCTGCGCCCCGGTGTGACCGTGGTCGCCCAGGACGCCGCGCTGCTCGGCCGTACCGCCGCGCGGCGCCTCTTCGCCCGCCTGGACGGCGACGCGACCGCTCCGCGGCGCACCCGGCTCGCGACTCGCCTGATCCCCCGAGGCTCCGGCGAGCTGCCCCCTCAGGAGGACCGTGGACAGTGACCGTTCGCTGAGCGCGCTCGGGCTGGGCACCGCGCCGCTCGACGCCCCCTTGACGTACCCCGGCGTCGTCCCGGACACGTCCGGGCTGCTCGTTCAGGGGTACTTCCTGCGCCTCGTTCCCGTACGGGGGCGGCAGCTCGGCCAGTGGTGGGTGGAGAGCGCCGCCGACGGGGGCCGGGTGCCGCTGGACGACGTGCTGTCGCGCTACGGCGGGGTCGGCGCCGGGGCGCGCGTGCCGGTGCTCGCGGTCGGGTCCAACGCGGCTCCGGCGCAGCTGCACCAGAAGTTCACGCGCCGCGGCGTGCCGGGCGCGGTGCCGATGGTCAGGGCGGCGGTCGGCGGGCTCCGCTCGGGGGTGTCCGCGCACATCGGGCGGGCGGGGTACGTACCGGCCGCATCGGTGCTGGCGGCGGGCGCCCCGGCCGCGCTCACCGTGTCCTGGCTCACCGCGGCCCAGCTCGCCGCGCTCGATGACACCGAGCGCCACTACGACCGCGTCCTGTTGCCCGGCGCGCGCTTCCCGGTGGAGCTGCCGTCGGGGGAACGGCTCGCCGCCTGTCAGGCCTACGCGGGCAAGCACGGCTGCCTGCTGGCGGGCGACGGCACGCCGCTCGGCCTGCTCCCGCAGCGCGCGCTCCTGACCGCCCTGCTCGAACGGTCCGCCGCGCTGCGGGAGTTGCTCGGTACGACACCGGAGAGCGCCGTGGCCCTCGCCGCGGCGGACGAGGCCGTACGAGAGGCCGCCCGGCGGATCTTCGCGGCCGAGGGGTGGGTCGGCGGCCAGCCGGCGCTCACGGCACTCGGCGCGACGGCCGGACGGGGGCCCGCCTACGACGAGCTGCGCGGCTAGGCCCTGTCGTCAAACTCCCGCCTGCCGGGCGACGCCACGCACGCACTCTCGCCACGCCCCCGTCGCCCGCCCGGAGGGCGAGCCGCGGGGGCAGGCGGTACGCTCGGCGTGCCGGGGGCAGGCCCTCGTACGGGACCGTACTCGGGTCTGCGCGGGACCGAGAGCCTGGGGGCTAGCGCGAGGCCGTCAGGTCGGCGCGGCGTGGCGTCGAGAAGCTCTCCAGGTCGGCGCGGGTCAGGCCGCTGAGGCGGGCGACCTCGGCGATGTCCAGGGCCCCGCAGTCCAGGCCGCGCAGCAGGTAGCCGCTGAGCGCCTTGGCGGTGGCGGGCTCGTCCATCACGTCGCCGTCCACCTGGTTGGCGTACGCGGAAAGACGCGCGGCCGCGGCCTCGAAGCCCTCGCGGTAGAAGGCGAAGACGGCGGCGTACCGGGTGGGGATGTGCGCCGGGTGCATGTCCCAGCCCTGGTAGTAGGCGCGGGCCAGGGCACGGCGAGTGAGGTCGTAGTGGAGCTTCCAGGCCTCGTGGACATGCTCGGTGGCGCCGACCGGGAGGACGTTGGTGGAGCCGTCCGAGACGCGGACGCCGGTACCGGCCGCGGCGACCTGCATGACCGCCTTGGCGTGGTCGGCGGCGGGGTGGTCGCTGGCCTGGTAGGCGGCGCTGACGCCGAGGCAGGCGCTGTAGTCGAAGGTGCCGTAGTGCAGCCCGGTGGCGCGGCCTTCGGCGGCGTCGATCATGCGGGCGACGGTGGCGGTGCCGTCGGCGGCCAGGATGGACTGGCTGGTCTCGATCTGGATCTCGAAGCCGATCCGGCCCGGTTCGAGCCCCCTGGCCTTCTCGAACTCCTCCACCAGCCGCACCATCGCGGTGACCTGCTCGATGTAGGTCACCTTCGGCAGGGTGAGCACCAGGCCGTCGGGCAGGCCGCCGGACTCCATCAGGCCGGTGAGGAAGACGTCCAGGGTGCGGATACCGCGGTCGCGTACCGGGGCCTCCATGCACTTCATCCGGATGCCCATGTACGGGGCCGCGGTGCCGTTCTCGTACGCCTCGGCGATCAGGCGGGCCGCGCGTGCGGCGTCGCCGTCCTCGTCGGCGCCCTTGTAGCCGTCCTCGAAGTCGACCCGGAGGTCTTCGATCGGCTCCCGCTCCAGCTTGGCGCGCACCCGGTCGTAGACGGGTACGGCCAGCTCGTCGCTGAGGCCGACGGCCGCGGCGAAGGCGGCGGCGTCCGGGGCGTGCTCGTCCAGGGCCGCGAGGGCCTGGTCGCCCCAGGCGCGTACGGTGTCGGCCGCGAAGGCGTCGCCGGGCACGTACACGGTGTGGACCGGCTGGCGGGTGCCCGGATCGCCGGGGTAGCGGCGCGCGAGTTCCGCGTCCACCGGGGCGAGCGAGGCGCTGATGCCCTCGCTGACCGCTCCTGCGAGGCTCGTCGCCACCTGGTCCTGCTGACCCTGACCCATCCCTGCACCCTCCACGTTTCCACTTCACGGAATCAGTAATCCGTATGGCGAACTTATCCGGGGTGACTGATCTGCGTCAATGGTCTCCCGCAACGGCTCGGGGCCGCGCGGTGAGGATCACCACGCGGCCCCGAGCCGTGAAAACCTCGCAGGTCAGCCCTTGCGGGAGTTGACCTCTTCGGTCAGCTGCGGGACGACCTCGAAGAGGTCGCCGACCACGCCGTAGTCGACCAGGTCGAAGATCGGGGCCTCGGCGTCCTTGTTGATGGCCACGATGGTCTTCGAGGTCTGCATACCGGCCCGGTGCTGGATCGCGCCGGAGATGCCCGAGGCGATGTACAGCTGCGGCGAGACCGACTTGCCGGTCTGGCCCACCTGGCTGGAGTGCGGGTACCAGCCCGCGTCGACGGCGGCGCGCGAGGCGCCGACGGCCGCGCCGAGCGAGTCGGCCAGCGACTCGATGAGCGCGAAGTTCTCGGCGCCGTTGACGCCACGGCCGCCGGAGACCACGATCGCGGCCTCGGTCAGCTCGGGGCGGCCGGTCGACTCGCGCGGGGTGCGCGAGGTGACCTTGGTGCCGGTGGCCTGCTCGGAGAAGGAGACGGCCAGGGCCTCGACGGCGCCGGCGGCCGGGGCGGCCTCGACCGCGGCCGAGTTCGGCTTCACGGTGATGACCGGGGTGCCCTTGGAGACACGGGACTTGGTGGTGAAGGCGGCGGCGAACACCGACTGGGTGGCCACCGGGCCCTCGTCGCCCGCCTCGAGGTCGACGGCGTCGGTGATGATGCCGGAGCCGATGCGGAGCGCGAGGCGGGCCGCGACCTCCTTGCCCTCGGCGGAGGACGGGACCAGTACGGCGGCCGGGGAGACCGCGTCGTAGGCGGCCTGCAGCGCGTCCACCTTCGGTACGACGAGGTACTCGGCGAACTCGGGCGCGTCGGCGGTGAGGACCTTGACCGCGCCGTGCTCGGCCAGCGTGGCGGCGGTGGCGTCGGCACCGGCGCCGAGGGCGACGGCGACCGGCTCGCCGACGCGGCGGGCCAGCGTCAGCAGCTCCAGGGTGGGCTTGCGGACGGCGCCGTCCACGTGGTCGACATAGACGAGAACTTCAGCCATGGGACTTCAATCTCCTGCGAATGCGAAGAATCTGGGGGCGGTTGGGGCTCGACGAGCCTTAGATGAACTTCTGGCTCGCGAGGAACTCGGCCAGCTGCTTGCCGCCCTCGCCCTCGTCCTTGACGATCGTGCCCGCCGTGCGCGCCGGACGCTCAGCCGCGGAGTCGACCTTGGTCCAGGCGCCCTCCAGACCGACCTGCTCGGCCTCCAGGTCCAGGTCGTCCAGGTCCAGCGACTCGACCGGCTTCTTCTTGGCGGCCATGATGCCCTTGAAGGACGGGTAACGGGCCTCGCCCGACTGGTCGGTGACCGACACGACGGCGGGCAGCGACGCCTCGAGCTGCTCGGTGGCGGTGTCGCCGTCCCGGCGGCCCTTGACCACGCCGTCCTCGACGGAGACCTCGGAGAGCAGGGTCACCTGCGGCACGCCCAGGCGCTCGGCGAGGATCGCCGGGAGCACGCCCATGGTGCCGTCGGTGGAGGCCATACCGGCGATGACCAGGTCGTAGCCGGTCTTCTCGATGGCCTTGGCCAGCACCAGCGAGGTGCCCATCACGTCGGTGCCGTGCAGGTCGTCGTCCTCGACGTGCACGGCCTTGTCGGCGCCCATCGACAGCGCCTTGCGCAGCGCGTCCTTGGCGTCCTCGGGCCCGACGGTCAGCACGGTGATCTCCGCGTCGTCCGCCTCGTCGGCGATCTGCAGCGCCTGCTCGACGGCGTACTCGTCGAGCTCCGACAGCAGGCCGTCCACGTCCTCGCGGTCGACGGTCAGGTCATCGGCGAAGTGCCGGTCGCCGGTGGCGTCGGGCACGTACTTCACACAGACAACGATCCTCAAGCTCACGCCGGCTCTCCTACTGCATCGTCATTTCGGGCTGCCGCTCTTACAGGCAGCATAGGCGTCTGAAGCGGCCGATCCCGATCGGGGCGGCCCGCGCTCCGATCGAAATGTTACTTGTCAGTACACCCAGGTCCCGTCCAGTAAGCAAGCGCTTTGGACTGTGACCTTGACAACGCCATGGTAAGGCGTCCCTAACCCGCGGCCCGGCGGGTCAGTCACGCAGCGCCGTGAAGCCGCCCTGGTGGTACAGGAGCGGACGGCCCGCGCCCGCCGGGTCGCCGGTGACCACCTCGGCGAGCACCAGCCGGTGATCGCCCGCGGGCACCCGCGCCACGACCCGGCACACCAGCCAGGCCAGCACGTCGTCGAGGATCGGCACGCCTTCGGGGCCCGTGCGGTAGCGGGTCGGCGGGGCGAAGCGGTCGGCGCCGCTGCGGGCGAAGGTGGCGGCGAGCTCGCGCTGGTGCTCGCCGAGTACGTGGACGCCGACGTACTCGGCCGACTCGACCACCGGCCAGCTGGACGAGCCGGTGCCGATCCCGAACGAGAGCAGCGGCGGCTCGGCGGCGACCGAGGCGAGCGAGGTGGCCGTGAAGCCGACCGGGCGCGCGCCCCGCGCCGTGATCACGGCGACTCCCGCCGCGTGCCGCCGGAAGACGGAGCGCAGCAGGTCGGGCCGCGCGGGGGCGAGCTCGGATGGCGCCGTCATCGGGTGGCCCTTCTGCCGTCGGGTACGCCGTCGGGTATCGGCATCCCGCAAGGCTCGCGAGAACCGGTGGTCGTGGTCAAGGGAGCCTCCGAGGATGCGGGCAAGATCACGGGACCCTGGCGCGGGGAGGTCACAGGGCCGCGCCCAGCGCGGCGATCACGTCGGCCTTGCGTGGCTGGCCCGCCGCCCGGCGCACGACGCGGCCGTCGGCGTCGAGCACCAGGACGGTCGGGGTGCGCTGAATGTCCAGTTCCCGTACGAGCGCGAGCCGCCGCTCGGCGTCGACCTCGATGTGGGCCACGCCGGGGACCAGGTCCGCGACCTCGGCGAGGACGCGCCGGGTCGCCCGGCAGGGCTGGCAGAACGCGGTGGAGAACTGCACGAGGGTGGCCCGCTCGCCGGGGTCCGCGCCCAGTTCCCCGCGGCCGAGCACCCTGGCCCCGTCACACGCGCCGCCCTCGCCGGACGCCCCGGACTCCTCGTACACCCCAGACTCCTCAGATTCCTCTTCCTCGTGCGCCCCGGATTCGTCGCGCACACCGCCGCCCTTCGCCATACCCCGCGCGCCCGCCGCCCGGCGCTCTCGTCGTACCCTGCAGCGTTCGACGAAGCGTGGAGATTCCCTCCTGCCCGATGGCGCGGCGTGACGAGAATCTCCCCGCGCGAGGCCGTCAGGGGTGGCTACTCGGCCCGCGATGGGGCACGATCTGGCCAATGCCCGTAACCTACGGGTCCGTAACTTCCCGCCTGGGATACCCGTTCCCGGCGTACAGAAGGGTTTCACCCGCCCATGGCAGAACTCGTCTACCGGCCGGTCATCGGTGCTGCGCTCACCCTGTTCAAGGCACTGGACCTGAAGATCGACTGCAAGGGCGCGGAGCACTTCCCCCGGTCGGGCGGGGCCGTACTGGTCAGCAACCACATCGGCTATATGGACTTCATCTTCGCGGGGCTCGCGGCCCGGCCGCAGAAGCGTCTGGTGCGCTTCATGGCCAAGGAGTCGGTGTTCCGGAACAAGATCTCGGGTCCGCTGATGCGCGGCATGAAGCACATTCCCGTCGACCGCAAGCAGGGCGAGGCCGCCTATGCGCACGCTCTGGACTCGCTGCGCGGCGGGGAGATCATCGGGGTCTTCCCGGAGGCCACCATCTCCCAGTCCTTCACCCTGAAAAGCTTCAAGTCGGGTGCGGCGCGGATGGCTCAGGAGGCCGGGGTGCCGCTGATTCCGGTGGCCCTGTGGGGCACCCAGCGACTGTGGACCAAAGGCCGTCCACGCAACCTCAAGCGCCACCACATCCCGGTGACGATCCGGGTCGGCGAGCCGATCGAGGCGCCCCGCGACCAGTTCGCGGGAGCGATCACCCGGCGGCTGCGGGAGCGGATGCAGGAGCTTCTGGAGGCCGCGCAGCGCGCCTATCCGGTACGTCCCGGCGGGGCGAACGACACCTGGTGGGTGCCCGCCCATCTCGGCGGCACAGCGCCGACCCCGGCGCAGGTGCGCGAGGCCGAGGCGGGCTGACCGCCCCGCCGCCCTGATCGCTTCGGTCATTCCGGGGCGCGGACGGAGATCCGCGCTCCGGGGCTGAACTTCGCCAGCAGGTCGGCGAGTTCGGCACCGGCCCGCTCCAGGTTCGCGGCGGGCATCGGCGCCAGGGACTCCAGCAGGAAGACCGCGCGTACGGTGTCCTCGGTCAGCCGGGTGCGCGGACCTTGCCGCCAGTTCCAGCGGCGGCAGGTCACGCCCGCGCCGTCGCACCAGACGACCTCCCCCGCGTCGGGGTGCTCGACCACCCGCTCCCCCGCCGCGACGGACGCGAACTCCTCGTCGCCCGTGGCGCGTACGAGCCGCATCCCGCCCTGGACGCGGTCGGCGTCCTCGCCACCGACCGGGATCAGGTGGGCCACGCTGATCGCGTTGTACAGGTCGACCAGCAGGTTGATCCGGGGCAGGCCCGCGTCCGACAGCGCGCGCCTGGCCAGCGCTTCGGCCGAGTTGCGGGTGCGCGAGGGCTTCGAGCCGAACGCCGTGTACACCTCCCGCCAGGCCGCCATGTGCGGGTCCTCGTGCGGGGCGCGGCCGCCGAGGCGTTCGGCGAGCCGCCGGGCCGCGTCGTCGAGGAGCGCCGAACTCTCGTCGGTGCTGGGGCCGTTGACGAGTCCGGCGGCCTCGATGGCGAGGTGCGTGAACCCCGGCGCGAGTGCGCGTACGGAGTCGGACACAGTGAGCGTGAGAGTCATCGGCTGCCTTGGTCTCGGGGCGTCAGGTGCATTGTAGAGTACTGGACAGTCCATCTTGCTGCACTCGGCTCACGGCTCACGCAGGAGGCCGACCGTAAGGGCATGCCCTTACGGCTGTCTCTTATAAACATCACCGAGCCCACCAGACGCTACAG
>NZ_JBTVYK010000098.1:0-9305 GCF_054788135.1 Streptomyces sp. O3 | reverse complement strand
CCGGGCCGCCGGGGGGGGGGGGGGGGGCGCGCGGGGGGGGGGGGCGGGGGGGGGGGGGGGGGGGGCCCCCCCCCCCCCGAGGCCGGGTGCGGACCGTGCTTATTTGTGTAAGGAGTGCTCGGCCACTCGGGGCTCGGCCCCGGTATGCAGGCGTTGCACCGGCACCCGAGCCTCCGCCGTCGCCGCGCGCCGCGCGGGCGAGGCGGCGGGCGTCGGCCTGCGGGGCGGCACGAGTATCGCCACCAGCAGCCCGAGCGCCAGCGCGACGCAGACGACGAGGGTGATCCCGACGCCTGACTGCGTGCGGGGGAGCAGCAGCAGCGCGAGGGTGGCGGAGACGACGGTGGCGAAGCCATAGCAGAACTGTGCGGCAGTCGGACGAGGCATGGCGTGATCCGGTCTTCGGGGGGCAGGGTCAGAACGGGTGTGCCTTCTGGTTCTCTCCGCTGGATTCCCGAGCGCGCGGGAAGTAAGCGTGACCTAACACACAGTGCCGATGCACGGGGGGCGCACGGGCTCACCCGGCTGTCCGGCAGGCGAGACGGACGCGCCCGTCCAGCGGCGGCGCACCCTCGTCCGACGTGCGTGCACCTCGTTGACGCCTCCCCCGAAATCAAGATCCACAAGGGGCGCGCGGGGGCGCGAACGCCGCCCGCCGCCGCGTTCCCATGGTGAATTTTCCCTGCGTCGTCGCAGGTCAGGACATGATCGCCTAGGACCCTCTGGCGGGTCGCAGCCGATCGTGTTTAGGTGCGTCCTGTGACCGGCTTATTGACGCGACATCTCACGGGGGAGTGATACGCGATGGCAGGAGGAGGCTTCAGCAAGCTCCCGAACGGCAGTGTGGTGGTGGCTCTGATGCTGCCCAGCCCCAGAGCCTGCGGCGGCAGAGTCCGGGTGCTGGTGCACGCCGCGAACCGCGCCAGGGCGCTGACCCGGCTGCGGAACCTGGGGCTGCGCGCGGTCTATCTGCGGGGCAACACGGAACCGCCCACTCCGGACGAGGTCACGGCGGTGCTGCACCATCCGGACGGGCTGATATGGCGTACGGCGCCGGACGACGCCGCCGAGCTGTGGCACCCGATCGGGGCCCTGCTGCACCCCGCGCGGCCAGTCCGGCCCGCCCGGCCAGCCTGAGCCTCAGCCGCTCTACACCACCGGCTTGCCCGACAGCTCCACGCCCGCGTCGCGGAGCTCATCCAAGGCCCGCTGGGTGCTCTCCTCGGCCACTCCGGCCGTCAGGTCGAGCAGCACCTGGGTGCGGAAGCCCTCGCGCGCCGCGTCCAGCGCCGTGGCCCGTACGCAGTGGTCCGTGGCGATGCCGACCACGTCGACCTCGCTCACCTCGTGCGCGCGCAGCCAGTCCGCCAGCGGTACGTCGTTCTCGTCGGCGCCTTCAAAACCGCTGTAGGCCGCCGCGTAGGCGCCCTTGTCGAAGACCGCGTCGATCGCCCCCGAGGCGACCGCCGGGGCGAAGTTCGGGTGGAAGCCGACCCCTTCCGTACCGGCCACGCAGTGCGCGGGCCAGCTGTGCGCGAAGTCGGGACTGTCCGAGAAGTGGGAACCGGGGGCCACATGGCAGTCGCGGGTGGCCACCACGTGCTGGTATCCGGCGCCCGCGGCCTGCCCGACCAGTTCCGTGATCGCGGCGGCCACTTCGGAGCCGCCCTGGACTGCGAGGCTGCCGCCCTCGCAGAAGTCGTTCTGTACGTCTACGACGATCAGTGCGCGGCGCATGATGGTGTCCTTCGGCTGAGGAGTTCGACGGGGGACGGGAACTCGGCAGGTGCCGCCGAGCGTGGAGACCGAGTGCGCCCCGGTGGCGGTGTGCGGCTGAGCGGTGTGCGGCTGGGCGGTGTGGAGGCTGGGCGGAGTGACGCGCGTCCGCTGCCGTTGCCTGCCTTCCCGCTCGTCCGGCGTTCATGCGCACCGGTCAGGTGTGCGTGGTCCGGGGTACGCGGCCTGGTGGAGGCGTGTCGATGAGTGGGGTCATACGTACTCCGTAGGGATGACGGCCTCGCCGCGGGACAGCTGGGTCGCGGACAGCGGCAGCCGGTCCAGGGCCGCCTGGTGGCGTTCGCGTACGGTCTTCAGCGGCTCCCGGTCCAGCACGCGGCCGCCGGAGACCAGCTTGACCGCCAGCTCCCGCCCGGCCAGCTCCGGCGGCACGGGACCGGTGCCGACCACCTCGGCCTCGGCGACGCCGTCCTCGTCGAGCCGTCGCGCGGCCCACTTCCGGCCGCCCTTGGACGTCTTGCCGCCCATGGCCTTCTTCGCCACCGGCGCGAGGTCCGCCGCCGGATCGGCGGACGTCGCGCGCGCCACCAGCTTGTAGACCATCGAGCAGGTGGGGTGCCCGGAGCCGGTGACCAGCTGGGTGCCCACGCCGTACGCGTCGACCGGCGCCGCGGCCAGCGAGGCGATCGCGTACTCGTCCAGGTCGGAGGTCACGATGACCTTCGTGCCGGTCGCGCCGAGCTCGTCCAGCTGCTGGCGCACCCGGTGGGCGACGAGCAGCAGGTCTCCGGAGTCGATGCGGACCGCCCCGAGCTCGGGCCCGGCGACCTCGACGGCCAGCCGTACCGCCTCGGCGACGTCGTAGGTGTCGACCAGCAGTGTGGTGCCCCGGCCCAGCGAGTCGACCTGCGCGGTGAAGGCGTCGCGCTCGCTGTCGTGCAGCAGCGTGAAGGCGTGCGCCGATGTGCCCACCGTGGGGATGTCGTAGCGGAAGCCCGCGGCCAGGTCCGATGTGGTGCTGAAGCCGCCGACGTAGGCCGCGCGGGACGCCGCGACCGCGGCCAGCTCGTGGGTGCGCCGGGCGCCCATCTCGATCAGCGGGCGGCCGCCCGCCGCCGACGCCATCCGGGACGCGGCCGCGGCGATGGCCGAGTCGTGGTTGAGGATGGACAGGATCACCGTCTCCAGGAGCACGCACTCGGCGAACGAGCCCTCCACCCGCAGGATCGGAGAGCCCGGAAAGTAGACCTCGCCCTCCGGGTAGCCCCAGATGTCGCCGCTGAAGCGGTAGTCGGCGAGCCAGGCGAGGGTCGGCTCGTCGACCACCGAGCGTTCGCGCAGGAAGGCGAGGATGTCCGGGTCGAAGCGGAAGTTCTCCACCGCGTCGAGCACCCGGCCGGTCCCGGCGACCACGCCGTACCTGCGGCCCTCGGGCAGTCGGCGGGTGAACACCTCGAAGACCGAGCGCCGCTCGGCGGCGCCGCCCCGCAGGGCCGCTTGGAGCATCGTCAGCTCGTAGTGATCCGTGAACAGCGCCGTCGAGGGAACATCGACCGGCAGCCGGAGGTCCGCAGCGTTCATACGACTGATCGTACTCCCCATCTCGTCACTTTGACGATTTCGGTGCGGCGAGGCGCGCCGGAACGTGTCGGGGCGTGCCGGAAGGGGCTGCGGAGGCGGGGGCATGTGTGCGAGAGCCCCCTCCAGGTGGCAGCATGGGACAGGTGAGTGTGGCTCCTGATGTGTCCCCGGTAGAGATCCAGCGACCCGAGTCGGCTGCGGAAGAATCCGCGGTGACCGAGCCGGACGTCCCCTGGGTCACGATCGTGCACAACGACCCGGTCAACCTGATGAGCTACGTGACGTATGTCTTCCAGGCCTACTTCGGCTATTCCAAGGACAAGGCGAACCGCCTGATGCTCGACGTCCACCACAAGGGCCGCGCGGTGGTCTCCAGCGGCACCCGCGAGGAGATGGAGCGCGATGTGCAGGCCATGCACGGCTACGGCCTGTGGGCGACCATGAGCCAGGACCGCGACTGATGGCGGGGCAGTTCGAGCCGATTCCCGGCGGTGGCGCCGCCGTGGCCCTGGACGAGGTCGAGATCTCGATCCTGCGCTCGCTGGCCGTGCAGCTCCTTGAGCTGATCGGTCCCGGTCCCGGCGGCGAGGACGCCGACGACCCGCTCGCGGAGCTGTTCGCCGAAGGCCCCAGCGAGCCGCCGTCCGATCCTGTGCTGCAGCGCCTCTTCCCGGACGCCTACGGCGATCCCGAGGCGGTGCCCGACGACCAGCTCAAGGCGTACTCCGCCGAGTTCCGCCGGTTCACCGAGAACGACCTGCGGGCCCGTAAGCGCGACGACGCGCTGGCGGTCGTACGGTCGCTCGACGTGCTGAGCGCGGGCGGTGAGGGCGGCGCGGTGCTCAAGCTGTCGGCGGACGAGTCGCGGCAGTGGCTCGGCGGGCTGAACGACCTCAGGCTGGCGATCGCCGCGCGGCTTGAAGTGATCGCTGACGAGGACACCGAGCTGCTCTACCGGCTGCCGGACTCCGATGAGCGGAAACCCATGGTCATGGCCTATCTATGGCTGGGCGGCCTACAGGAAAGCCTCATCGAGACCCTGTGACCCTTACGTCCGGACTGATCATCTTTTACCTGGCGACGCTGTTCGCTCAGCGGACGCTCAAATCCGGATAACGATCGCGTCACACGGAAACGGCTTCCTCCCAGGTCGGCCGGATTCTGTCCTTCCGGGCGTGATGTGCGTCACATGTCCTGCCGGTAAACGCGTGGTAAGAACTGTCAACTCCATTTCGGCACCACCCCTCGCCGCTGGAGAGAACCTGGCCCACTTGCCAGCGCACGACCCGCACGACATGCACGACCCAAGGCGGTACCGGCCCGAGTCCGCGGACCGGCCCGCCCTACGTCGCCGATCGGACAACGGCGTTCGCTCAAGCCCGCACTCCTCGCCTGCCGCCACCCCAACGCGGCAGTCCTGCCCGACCGAGGTAGCCAGATGTCACTCGACTCGATCGCTCAAAACGTCGACGAAACCGTGAACGGTTGGTTCAAACCCGTAGCCAGTTGGCTCGGGGACGTCGTCTTCTATTCCGTCCCCGTCTTCGGTACAGAGTTCCCCCTGATCGTCGGCTGGCTGGTCGTCGCTGGCGCCTTCTTCTCGGCGTACTTCGGCCTGGCCCAGGTGCGGCATCTGAAGACCGCGGTACGACTCGTCCGCGGCAAGTACGAACAGAAGGACGCCCCCGGCGAGGTCAGCCACTTCCAGGCGCTGACCTCGGCGGTCTCCGGCACCGTCGGCCTCGGCAACATCGCCGGTGTCGCCATCGCCATCGCCATCGGCGGCCCCGGCGCCACCTTCTGGATGATCCTCTGCGGTCTCCTGGGCATGGCCACCAAGTTCGTCGAGTGCACCCTCGGCGTGAAGTACCGCGAGATCGGCCCGGACGGCAAGGTCACCGGCGGGCCCATGCTCTACCTGCGCAAGGGCCTCGCCGAGATCGGCAAGCCCGGCCTGGGCAAGGTCCTCGCGGTCGCCTCCGCGGCCAGCCTGCTGTTCTTCACCTTCTTCGGCGGCAACCTCTTCCAGGTCAACCAGTCCCTGGAGCAGCTGACGACGGTCACCGGCAAGGAGGACAGCTTCTTCGCCACCTCCGGCGGCGCCATCTTCTACGGCCTGCTGATCGCCGCGGCCGTCGCGCTGGTGCTCATCGGCGGCATGCGCTCGGTCGGCCGGGTCACCAGCCGTCTGGTGCCCTCCATGGCGATCCTCTACATCGTCGCCTGCCTCCTGGTCATCACCTTCAACATCACCGCGATCCCGGCGGCCTTCGGCGAGATCTTCTCCGGCGCCTTCGCCCCCGAGGGTGTCGCCGGTGGTCTGATCGGCGCCCTGATCGTCGGCTTCCAGCGCGCGGCCTTCTCCAATGAGGCCGGTATCGGCTCCGCCCCGATCGCCCACTCGGCGGTCAAGACCAAGCGCCCCGCGACCGAGGGTCTGGTCGCGATGATCGAGCCGTTCATCGACACCGTCGTGATCTGCACCATGACCGCCCTGACGATCATCATCGCGGGCGGCCCGAAGTACCTCAAGGCGCGTGACATCGTGGCGGGCGGCGGCAGCCCCGGCGACGTGGACCCGGACGCCGCCAACGTCGGCATCTCCATCACCTCGGACGCCTTCGAGACCGCGCTGCCCTGGTTCCCGTACCTGCTCACCTTCGCGGTGATCCTGTTCGCCTTCTCCACGATCATCACCTGGGGCTACTACGGCGAGCGGTGCTGGACCTTCCTGTTCGGCAGGAGCAAGGGCTCGGCCATCGCCTACCGGATCTCCTTCTCGGCGATCATCGTCCTGGGCGCCCTGCTCTCGCTCGGCACCCTGATCGATCTCTCCGACGCGGTCCTGTTCCTGGCGGCCCTGTTCAACATCGTCGGTCTGTACTTCCTGGCGCCGATCGTGAAGCGCGAGCTGGTCAAGGTCCTCAACTACACCCGCCGCCGGGACGCGGGGGAGAGCGAGGAGCAGATCGAGGCCTCCGAGCTGGCGCTCACCAAGAGCTGACCTGAGCTCGGGGGATCCCGATCCCTTGGGGGATCCCGATCCCTTGGGGGATCCCGATCCCTTGGGGGATCCCGATCCCTTGGGGGATCCCGATCCCCTGGGGAACCCGGTCCCCTGGGGAATCCCCTCCCTGTCTCGCCATGCGGGCCACCTCGTACCACACTTCGGTACGCGGTGGCCCGCATGTTTATTCTGGCGGCATGCTGACCATCACCCAGGCCCTGTACGACCAGATCGTCGCCCACGCGCGCGCGGACCACCCCGACGAGGCGTGCGGCGTGGTCGCGGGCCCCGAGGGCGCCGACCGCCCCGAGCGCTTCATCCCGATGCTGAACGCCGCCCGCTCGCCCACGTTCTACGAGTTCGACTCCGGCGACCTGCTCAAGCTCTACCGTGAACTGGACGACCGGGACGAGGAACCGGTGATCGTCTACCACTCGCACACCGCGACCGAGGCCTACCCGTCGCGTACGGACATCTCCTACGCCAACGAGCCCGGCGCCCACTACGTCCTGGTCTCCACCGCCGACACGGACAGTGCCGGGCCCTTCCAGTTCCGCTCGTTCCGCATCGTCGACGGCGAGGTCACCGAAGAGGACGTCAAGGTCGTCGAGGCGTACTGAGCTGGGCTATCTCACCATGCGATCAGAAAGCGTCCGTCATGTGATATCCCACTGCTTGAGGCGGGGTGGGAATCGATACGATGACCGCATGGTTCTCCACGACGTGAGCGACAAGACGCCGGGCATGCTGCTCGTGGCGCGGCTGCACGTCGACCTGTGCAGGCTCTCCAGCGCCATCTGTTCCCGCTGAACCCCTGCCCGCCGCGGCCGGCCCCGCGCCGCGGCGTGCCACTCCGTGTACCACCGGGCTTCGTCGCGCACTGGCGCGCGCCCACCGACCTTCCTCACGACCGGACGACAGGAGTCCAGCCCATGGCCATCGAGGTCCGCATCCCGACCATCCTCCGCACCTACACCGACGGCGCCAAGGCCGTCGAGGGCAGCGGTGACGACCTCGCCCAGCTCTTCGCCGACCTGGAGACCCGGCACGCGGGCATCCAGGAGCGCATCGTGGACGGCGACAAGCTGCGCCGCTTCGTGAACGTGTACCTGAACGACGAGGACGTCCGCTTCCTGGACGGCATCAGCACCGCTCTCAGCGACGGCGACAGCGTGACCATCCTCCCCGCTGTCGCCGGCGGCATGGTCTGATGCGGTACGACTCGCCTCTGGCCGCGGTCGGCAACACCCCTCTGGTGCGGCTGCCGCGGCTGTCGCCGTCCGACGACGTGCGCATCTGGGCCAAGCTGGAGGACCGCAACCCGACCGGCTCGGTCAAGGACCGCCCCGCGCTCCACATGATCGAGCAGGCCGAGAAGGACGGGCGGCTCACGCCCGGCTGCACCATCCTCGAACCGACCAGCGGCAACACCGGCATCTCGCTCGCCATGGCGGCCAGGCTCAAGGGCTACCGGATCGTCTGCGTGATGCCCGAGAACACCTCGTCCGAGCGGCGCGAGCTGCTCGCCATGTGGGGCGCGGAGATCGTCTCCAGCCCGGCCGCGGGCGGCTCCAACACCGCCGTACGCGTCGCCAAGGAGCTGTCGGCCGAGCACCCCGACTGGGTGATGCTCTACCAGTACGGCAACCCGGACAACGCGGGCGCGCACTACACCACCACCGGGCCGGAGATCTTCGCCGACCTGCCCTCGATCACGCACTTCGTGGCCGGGCTCGGCACCACTGGCACGCTCATGGGCGTGGGCCGCTACCTGCGCGAGCAGCGTCCCGACATCAAGATCGTCGCCGCCGAGCCGCGCTATGACGACCTGGTCTACGGTCTGCGCAACCTCGACGAGGGCTTCGTGCCCGAGCTGTACGACGCCTCCGTGCTCACCTCGCGCTTCTCGGTCGGCTCGGTCGACGCGGTGACCCGTACCAGGGAGCTCCTCCAGCAGGAGGGGATCTTCGCGGGCGTCTCCACGGGCGCGGCGCTGCACGCGGCCATCGGCGTCGGCAGGAAGGCCGTCAAGGCGGGCGAGTCCGCGGACATCGTCTTCGTCGTGGCCGACGGCGGCTGGAAGTACCTGTCGACCGGCATCTACACGGCCGCGACGACCGAGGACGCGGTCGAGGCGCTGCAAGGCCAGCTCTGGGCCTAGCGCGCGCTGTTGTTGCGTGCGCGGTGCGTGCGTGCGTGCTGTTGCGTGGTGGGGCGGGGGTGGGGTGGGGGGTACGTGCTCACGGCGACTGATAACCCGGAAGCTGCGAACCGCGTGCTGCCCAGTTCACAGTCCCCGCTCCGCTCGCACCCCCCACCCCACCCCCTCACGTCGGACGGCGGCTGTCCGTTTCCTGTTGTGGGCATACGTTCCGCAGGGCGAGGGGGGCACCTCCCGCTCGAGCGAAGCCGAGAGTGGGGGAGGGTGGGCACAACCCACCGACCCCGGTGACCGATCTCGCTTGGGCCGCAGGGCGACACCCTTCCCCCGGAGGGGGACACGGGGCAACCCCGTGAAACCAGGCGCGAGGGCGTCGCCCTCATGCCTGCGGGTGGGTGAGCCGGGGCTCACCCGGCCAGGTGGCGTACCTGGTCCCACAGTGCCGGATCGACCACCCCGACCCGCCGCCGGAACTCCCACAGCGGCACCTCGCGCAACTCGTCCGTCTCCAGGAAGCTCGGCCGTCCGTGCGCGTCGCCGACCGAGCCCGGCGGCAGCGGGATCACCCCGGCCCGGTCGTCGTGGTACCGGCTGGTGATCTTCGCGATCCGGGCCCTGCGTCC
The DNA here is from genome assembly GCF_054788135.1 of Streptomyces sp. O3. Classification (NCBI taxonomy): domain Bacteria; kingdom Bacillati; phylum Actinomycetota; class Actinomycetes; order Kitasatosporales; family Streptomycetaceae; genus Streptomyces; species Streptomyces sp. O3. The sequence goes on along the minus strand of NZ_JBTVYK010000098.1, from coordinate 196 downwards.
GTGTACCGACAACACCAGACAGGGCCGGTCCTTGGACCCCGGCCCGTCCTCGTACGGCACGTCCGCCCACCAGATCTCCGCTGGCCGCGGCCGCCGCCCCGGAACGCGCCGCTTCCCGCGCGGCCGTGCCGGAGGCCGCGTACGGCCGCCGCGTACGCCGCCCGCGGGCCGCCGCCGGGCCCGCGCCCACCCGTCC
>NZ_JBTVYK010000097.1:0-9811 GCF_054788135.1 Streptomyces sp. O3 | reverse complement strand
ATTCTTGCTGGTCAGAGGCACTTTTCGCTTACCTGACCATCCGTCGGACAGTCCACCTCGTGAAAGCGCGAGGCTAGAGAGTGAGTTTGTAAAAAGGGCCTGTGTGCCTCTCTGGGGGCCTATCTCCCGACCCTTGACCAGAGAGACCGGATAGCCTCTCAGCGGCCCGCAGACGCGCTCTCAGCGACCTTACGGAGGCGATACACCTTTTGCTTGTGGGCATTGCAGCAGAACCGGCGCGGTGCCCCTACGCCGTCCCAACCGGTGTTCTCCTCGCACCCTTCCAGTTCGCAGACGGCATCCCACCGGGCGTCCTCGTTGAGAGCACAGCCGGGCGAACAGAAACGCTGTCGGCTATTCCTCGGCTCGAACGCGTCTCCACAGCGGGCGCAGTCTCGCCCGGCTAATCGCTCCCAGAATTCGTCTCGGGTGAGCTGTGCCGCGCGCTGCCTGGCCTTGCGACAGCGAGGGGAGCATAGGATCTCCTGTCGGCCGGTTAGTGGTCCATCGCAGACGACACAGCGGCCGTCCGTGGCTTCCCACGGGTAGTACGTCATTTCTCGGGCTTTCCTCTGGATGTGTCGAGTGTCGTTTGAGAGCAGCACTTTGGGCCGCCCTTGGAATCCCTTGGTGGACCTACCTTGCTAGGGACATACACACTTCATTACGTAACAAGGTAAGAAAACTAAGAAGAAAGAGAGACCGGCTCACCCCTCCCGCTGTGCCCGCTCACGCTTCCTCGCGTACGCAGCGCGGTACTTGCAGCGGTCCGAGCAATACATGGCCGGACGCCCAATGCCCTTGTCCTGCAAGGGGGTTACGCAGTCTGGGCCAGCGCAGCGGTTAGCCGGAAACAGGATCTCGTCTACTACGGCCAGCGCGAGACGTGCGTATTCGTGGGCCGCCTCGGCCCTTGGGTCGCCGGTGCCGATTGCTTCCCACGCCGCAGCCTCGGCCCGCTGTACCGCCTTGCGGATTCGGGAAAAGTCGCGCTCATTGGCGCGGCTGTTCCTCGTAAGTACCTCGTTAGTCCTGTCAGTCATGCGGGGTTTCCTCCAAAGTCCACTAAATGGCGGTCTGGATCACGCGGCATTCCGCGCAAGTCATCTAAAGGGTGGTCGCGTCTTGTTCTGTTTCCCCGAAAGTCCACTAAAGAGAGCCAGAGAAAACCCCCGCCAACGAGTGACGGGGGTTTCTCCGGGAGGGGGCGACAGAACGTCTAGGCGGGGTTCTCGGCGTACCCGATCAGCAGCGCGAGCCGGGCCGCCTGTAGGTCGGGGGAGTTACCGAGGTTCGCTCGGAAGACTCGGACGAGACGGCCCCGCTTACTCCGGGGTTCGTCGGCCCATGCGTCCATCCGAGCACTGAGCGTTTCAAGGTCGAGAGTGTTTGTGATCGGCACCGCGTTGCCTCCTCGCTGTTCTCTCCAGTGCGGCGGTTCCAACTTCCAGAGATCGTGTGTCTTGCGCAGTCCCCGAGGGGTGCCGGTTAAGCGCTGTTCTCAGGGTCCAGAGAGGGAGTCGGTAAAGCGTTTCTGAAAAGCCGTCAGATCCGAGCCGGCGAGTGCCTGCTGTCACTGTACGTAATTACTCGACTACAGGCTCTGTTCGGCCGTCAGGCGGCCCACTAGGGGTGACCCGGAAGCCCTCGGCCAGCGGGCAGGGAGCGGCGCGCAGACGGCCGTCTGTGGCCTCCCTCGGGGCCGTTGTCGGCAAGCCACCGGAACCCCTCGGCGCTGGCCGGTCGGTAAAGGCTCTGTGCGGCCGTCTGCGGGCACGAGAAAGCCCCGGCGGGGAGTTCCCGCCGGGGCCCTAGTCGCCTCTCAGAGCCGCTTACGCGGCCGTCTAGGCGCTACGCTCTCGTGTCCTCTCCGCGTGCTTCACGCCCGCTTCAAACGCTGTGTCCCATGCCGGGTCGCTGGCCTCCCGCCAATGGAACGTCAGCCGGTCAATGGCGGGCACTCGGTACCCCCGACCCTTGGACGGTGCGAGGACGATTCCCTTGTCTGTCAGTGCGGCCCGCAGTAGTGCCCGTTGTCCAGCGATACCGGCCCCGTTCCACAGCGCGGCAAGTGCCTCGGGGTCCATGAGCGGGGAGAGGTCCGCTTCCCGCGTCAGTTCGGCAAGCTCGGTCTTTAGGGCTGTGATCTGTTCGCCCACCTGTACGCGCATGCTGTCGAACATCTCTTCCGTCATGCGACCGAGAACAAAAAACTCTTTGTTGAGTTTCATTTCCCGGCCGACTGCCGACTCAAGCGCAGCCGTCACCTGTGCCTTACGTGCTTCCTTTTCCGGGTCTTTGTAGGCCAGCCATTCACGGGCGATTTCGTGCAGCGTGGCAGACTCGGGGGACAGGCTCAGGATGTGGCCGAACCATGCTTGGGTAACAGCATCGTCGGCCCGCTCGCGCCCGATGGATACGCCCTCGCAGACGTGGGCCCCCTCGTTGGTCCGGGCGTAGCAGCGGTAAGCGGGCCCGCTGCTGACTTCCTTTGCACCACAGCGACCGCAGTGCATGTTGCCCGACAGGAGATTGGATATCTCCCGCTTCCCCCGTTCACAGTTTCCTACCGGCCCGTTCTTCTGTGCGCGGCTTGCGAGAATGGCTTTGATCTTGACGTGCTCTGCGAACGTGATCACGCCTTTACCGCAGGAAATGGGGATACCGTTCTTGTCCAACAGCGGGGTTCCGCCCCGGTGGTACTTTCCGTGCCATTGGCCGTTCTTGTCGAGCATCCTTTCCCGCTGTGCGACGAGTCCGGCCCAAGTGACAGCGTGGGCAAGCGCGATGATTCCTGTTGCCTGCCAATTGCCACCCTTGCGCGCCTTCAATCCTTCCTCGTTCAGGGTTTCCGCGATCCATGCCGGGGTCTTTCGGCTCAACAGGTACTCGGCAATTCGCCGGGCCGTTGGGTATTCCTTCGGGTCATGCTCTAGACGTCCCTCTCCCTTGACAGCGCGCAGGCCATAGGGTGTTACGCCACCTGTCCACTTGCCGTCTGCCTTGTGCGAGTCCATCCCCAGCTTGACGAAATCGCCAAGGTCTTTCACTTGGTCGCGCGCTTGCTCACTCAGGAACGCGAGCACGGTACGGGAAGTGCGAGAGTCCAGCCCCTCGGACACGACGAAGATGTACGCGCCCTGTTCCTCGAACGTGTCGAGCAAGAGGCCAACCTGACCCATGCCCCGGCGGGAGAGTCGGGAAGTCTTGTATACGTAGAGCGCTTTCGAGAGTCCAGCTTCCGTGACGGCCGCTGTCGCTTTCTCGAATTCCTCGCGCCGGATGTAGCTCTTGCTTGCGCTCTTTTGCTCGAACCAGACGTGTCGAATTTTTTTGTTGTCCCTGACGCCCTGCGCGCACATACGGCGGACCTGCTCACGGAGCGCGCTAAGAGAGTCCTTTTTCTTCGACCGACGCACGTACATTTCCGCGAGATTCACGGGGGAACCGATGGCCGGTTCCCAAAGGTCAAGTTCTTTGAGGTCGTCGTCTGTGAACCCGAGGGAGCGAAGCGCGGGGTAGTCGTCGCGGTGCATCTGTCTTGGTCCAATCTCCGAAGTCGGACCGCGCGTCACTGGGGCGGCCGTCTCCATCCCCGAGCGTGTTTGTGAAGTCGGAGAGGGAGGCGAACGCAAAGCCCCAGGTCAGAGCGGTTATGGCTTCGTTGGTCCAAGCCTGCCCGTGGTGCTACATCGGCAAGGCCCGTTTCGAGAAGGGCCTGGAGGCCTTCGCCCACCGCGACCAGGTCGAGGTGGTGCACCGCTCCTTCGAGCTCGACCCGGACCGTCCTCGCGGTGACACCGCCCCGGTGGTCGACATGCTGGCGAAGAAGTACGGGCGTACCCGCGAGGAGGCGCGGGCCATGGAGGAGCACGTCGCCTCCAACGCGCGCGCCGAGGGGCTCGGCTACCGCACCGAGGGCCGCGACCACGGCAACACCTTCGACATCCACCGGCTGCTGCACCTGGCCCGCGACCGGGGACGCCAGGACGCGCTGCTGGACCTGGCCTACCGGGCGAACTTCGCCGAGGAGCGGTCCGTCTTCGACCGTGAGGTGCTGCTCGCGCTCGCCGCCGAGGCCGGTCTGGACGAGGGCGAGGCCCGCGCCGTGCTGGACGACGGCGCGGCGTACGCGGACGAGGTGCGCGCGGATGAGCGGCAGGCCGCCGAACTGGGCGCGACCGGGGTGCCGTTCTTCGTGCTCGACCGGCGCTTCGGCGTCTCCGGAGGGCAGCCCGCAGAGGTTTTCACGCGGGCGCTGGAGCAGGCGTGGGGCGACCGTGCGCCGCTTCAGACGGTGGCGGCCGCCGGTGAGGGGGAGGTCTGCGGGCCCGATGGCTGCGAGGTTCCGCAGGCCAGGGGCGATGCATAAGCGTTGCTTGGGGCGCGTCGTCAATTTTATGCAATAGACGAATAGGTGGCGGTGCCCCAGAGTGGGGGGCATGGACAGCCTCGCAGGCGGCGTCTTCGCGCCGCGGAACACCTATCTGAACACCGCGAGCACCGGGTTGCTGCCAGAGCCCGCCGTGACCGCGATGCGGGAAGCCATCGAGGGCGCGGCGGCCGGGCGGCCCACCGACATGTTCGAGGACGTGGAGGTCTCCCGGAGCGCGTTCGCCCGGCTCGCCGGTGTCCCGGTCAGCCGGGTCGCGACCGGGTCGTCGGTCGCCGTCTACACCGGGATGATCGCCGCCTCGCTGCCGGCGGGCGCCGAAGTGCTGGTCGCCGAGGGTGATTTCAGTTCGTTGGTGAACCCGTTCCATATGCGGGACGACCTTGTGGTGCGTACGGTGGCGCTGGAGAAGCTGGCCGCGGAGGTGCGGCCGCAGACCGCCCTGGTGGCGTACAGCGCCGCGCAGTCGGCGGACGGCCGGCTCGCCGGTCTTTCCGCGATCCGGGCGGCGGCGCGGGCCCATGGGGCCCGTACGCTGGTCGACGCCTCGCAGTCGGCGGGATGGCTGCCGCTGGACGCGGCGGACGACGACTACACCGTGGCCGTGGCCTTCAAGTGGCTGTTCTGCCCGCGGGGCATCGTCTTCTTCGTCGTGCCAGAGGACTTCGGCGGGCTGAATCCGGTGTTCGCGGGGTGGGTCGCGGGCGAGCGGCCGTGGGACAGCTGCTACGGGCCCGTCGAGGAACTCGCCCACAGCGCGCGGCGGTTCGACATCAGCCCGAGCCTGTTCTCCTATCCGGGCGCGCGGGCGTCGCTGGCCCTGGTCGAGGAGGTCGGCGTGGACGCGATCCGGGCCCATGACCTGGCGCTCGCCGAGCGGTTCCGCGGTGGCCTGGCCGGGCTGGGGCACACTCCGGTGCACGCGCCGGGTTCGGCGATCGTGTCGGTGCCGGGACTCGGGCGGCGGCAGCCGGAGCTGAGCCGGGCGGGGGTCGAGGTCTCGGACCGGGCCGGGAACCTGCGGGCGTCCTTCCACCTGTACAACTCCGCGGCCGATGTGGACCGGCTGCTCGATGTGCTGTCCGGCTGAGGGCGACGGAGCCGAGAGGGACGGAGCCGAAGGCGACGGAGAGGCGTCCGGCGCCCCGGAACGGCGGGGCGCCGGACGGCTGATCTCAGAGACTTACCCGGAGCGCTACTTCACGGGCGTGAAGTCCCGCGCCCCGATGAACTCGGGCCGCCGGATCGGCGCCGAGAACGGCTCCACCGCGGCGTTCTCCACGCTGTTGAACACGAGGAAGAAGTTGCTCCGCGGGTAAGGAGTGATGTTGTCACCCGAACCGTGCATGGCGTTGCAGTCGAACCAGGTGGCCGACCCCGCCTCGCCGGTGAACAGCCGGATGCCGTACTGCGAGGCGAGCTGGGTGAGCGCCTCGTCGGACGGGGTTCCGGCATCCTGCATCTGCAGGGACTTCTTGTAGTTGTCCTTCGGCGTCGCGCCCGCGCAGCCCAGGAACGTACGGTGCGACCCCGGCATGATCATCAGACCGCCGTTGGTGTCGTAGTTCTTGGTGAGCGCGATGGACACCGAGACCGTGCGCATGTTCGGCAGGCCGTCCTCGGCGTGCCAGGTCTCGAAGTCCGAGTGCCAGTAGAAGCCGGTTGCGCCGAAGCCGGGCTTCACGTTGATGCGCGACTGGTGCACGTAGACGTCGGAGCCCAGGATCTGGCGGGCCCGTCCGACGACGCGCGGGTCAGCGGCGAGCTTGGCGAACAGCTCGCTGATCTTGTGCACCTCGAAGATGGTACGGATGTCCTGCGAGCGCGGCTCGACGATGGAGCGTTCGTCCGCCCGCATCGCCGGGTCGTTCATGAGCCGCTCCAGCTCGGCGTGGTAGACCTCTACCTCGTCCGGCGCGATCAGCTGGTCGATCGCCAGGAAACCGTCCCGTTCGAACCCCGCCAGTTCGTCGGCCGCGATCGGCCCAGCGGTACCCGGCTCGGACCACACCACGGGGTCCTTGCGTTCGATGAGCACCTCGGTGGCGCCTCGGGTCGGGTACAGGTCGGCGGTGCGTTCGGGTGCGGTGGTCATGGTGTTGCCTGCCTCTCCTCTCGTACGGCCCTTACGGGATGTACACCCCGGCCGCCCCCAGGAAGTGCGGGGCGGCCGAGGAGATCAGGGGGGCGTTGAAGCCCGGGCGTGCGCCCGTTGCGTCAGCTGGCCTGCTGCCTGCTGCCTGCTGCCTGCTGTGCGCTGTGCTCGTCAGCTCGCTTCAGGCTCGGTGAGCAGCGGGTACACGCCGTTCTCGTCGTGGTCCTCTCGGCCCGTCACCGGCGGGTTGAAGACGCACAGGCAGCGGAAGTCCTCCTTGATCCGCATGGTGTGCTTCTCGTGCCCGTCCAGCAAGTACATGGTGCCCGGCGTGATGGTGTACTTCTCGCCGGTCGTGTCGTCGGTGAGCTCGGCCTCGCCCTCGACGCAGACCACGGCCTCGATGTGGTTGGCGTACCACATGGAGGTCTCGGTGCCCGCGTACAGCACGGTCTCGTGCAGCGAGAAGCCGACCCGCTCCTTGGCGAGCACGATCCGCTTGCTCTCCCAGGTGCCGGAGGCGGCCTTGACGTGGCGGTCGGTGCCTTCAATGTCCTTGAACGAACGGACGATCACGGTGAGTCGGTTCCTTTTCTCTCTCGCGTGCTGCGGTCTTGCGTGCTGCTGTACGGGTCTGGGCTGTCAGGCGGTCTCGCGTACGGCGCGGGCCAGGATGCGCAGGCCCTCGTCCAGCTCGTCGGCGGTGATCGTCAGCGCGGGCAGCATCTTGACGACCTCGCTCTCCGGACCCGAGGTCTCGATCAGCAGGCCCAGCTCGAAGGCCCGCTTGGCGACCTTGCCCGCACGGTCCTTGTCGTGGAACTCCAGGCCCCACACCAGACCGCGGCCCCGGTACTCCTTGGTGTCCTCGGGGTGCTCGGCGCGGATCGCGGACAGCGCCGCCTCGACCTGCTCGCCGCGGGCCAGGGTCTGCTTCTCCATCTGGCCGTCGGCCCAGTACGCGTCCAGCGCGGCGGCCGCGGTGACGAACGCCGGGTTGTTGCCGCGGAAGGTGCCGTTGTGCTCGCCCGGCTCCCAGAGGTCCAGCTCCGGCTTGAACAGCGTCAGCGCGAACGGCAGGCCGTAGCCGCTGATGGACTTCGAGACGGTGACGATGTCCGGCGTGATGCCCGCCTCCTCGAAGGAGAAGAACGCGCCGGTACGGCCGCAGCCCATCTGGATGTCGTCGACGATCAGCAGCATGTCCCAGCGCTTGCAGACGTCCGCGAGCTGGCGCAGCCACTCGGCGCGGGCCACGTTGATGCCGCCCTCGCCCTGCACGGTCTCGACGATCACGGCCGCGGGGTGGTTCAGGCCGGAACCGGAGTTCTCCAGCAGGCTCTCGAACCAGATGAAGTCCGGGGTCTTGCCGTCGAGGTAGTTGTCGAACGGCATCGGCGTGCCGTGCACCAGCGGGATACCGGCGCCGGCGCGCTTGAAGGCGTTGCCGGTCACGGCGAGCGAGCCGAGCGACATGCCGTGGAAGGCGTTGGTGAAGGACACGATCGACTCGCGGCCCTTGACCTTGCGGGCCAGCTTCAGCGCGGCCTCGACGGCGTTGGTGCCCGTCGGGCCGGGGAACATGACCTTGTACGGCAGGTCACGCGGGCGCAGAATCGTGTTCTGGAACGACTCCAGGAACGCGCGCTTGGCCGTGGTGGACATGTCCAGGCCGTGCGTGACGCCGTCCCGCTCGATGTAGTCGATCAGGGCGCGTTTGAGCACCGGGTTGTTGTGCCCGTAGTTGAGCGAACCGGCGCCGGCGAAGAAGTCGAGGTACTCGTGGCCGTCCTCGTCGTACATGCGGCTGCCCTGCGCGCGGTCGAAGACGGTGGGCCAGCCGCGGCAGTAGCTGCGCACCTCCGACTCCAGGGTCTGGAAGACACTCAGGTCGGGCTGGGTGATGGTCACAGCGAATCTCCTCCTGGGAGATGAAGAACGTGGGGGTGCTACCTGGACATGGGGTCGGGTGCGGCCCGGTGGCTCGGCGGAGCCGGGGAGGGGCGGAGAGATCAGAAAGACAGGGGGCCTATCCGGTAGAGCACCTCGGGGTCGTGGCCGCCGCCGTCGGGGAACAGCTCCGCACCGAACAGCACCTCCCGTTCGACGGTCGCGCCGTGCCGCTCGCCGTACGAGGTGAACAGGCGCTCGGACGCGGTGTTGCCGGGGGTGATGGTGGTCTCCAGCATGCTCAGCCCGGTCTCCGCGGCGACCCTCGCGGACAGGCCGTCCAGCATCGCCGCGGCCAGGCCACGGCCGCGCTGCGTCTCGTCCACGGCCACCTGCCAGATCAGCAGGGTTCCCGGACGGTCGGGGCGCACATAGCCGGAGACGAAGCCGACCGGCTGCCCGTCGGCGTCGCGGGCCACCACGGAGGTGCCGGCGAAGTCACGGCACCACAGCAGGTAGCTGTAGGAGGAGTTGAGGTCGAGGGTCTTGGAGTCACGGGCGATGCGCCACAGAGCGGCGCCGTCCGCCACTTCCGGGCGGTCGAGCCTCAGGTCTCCCAGTTTCTCGGCAATGTCGCTAGGGGTCGGTGCTAGGTCTGCTTGTGCAGCGGTCATGCGTATTGAATTTACCGACCTAAAATCGAAATTGCATCGGCGGAAGGGGTTACCTGGACGGGGGGTGGTGTGTTATCGCGCGTGGGTGCGCGGCTTTGTGTGGGGGTTTGGGTGCACATATCCGGGCAAAACGGACCAGTTGTGGAGTAGGTCACAAGGCCGTAACGCTCGCGAGATCTGTCCGAATCACGCGGTTTGGCGTGCGTGAAATCGTGGCGTTTAGTCTCGGGGAAACGGGGCAGAAGAAGACGGGAAGCTGCGCGGAAAAGGCAGCTTCCCGTATTCATGGAATGGCGTCAATTCCTGGGGTTCGTTATTTGGCTCTGTGGGTGGGTGCGTTGTTCTGGGGCTGGGGTGCGCCGGGGTGCGCCGGGGTGCGCCGGGGTGCGCCGGGGTGCGCCGGGGTGCGCCGCTCTACGGCTGGTGCGTCCCGCTTGCCCAGGCCGTGGAGGCCGCTCGCCTCGCGGCCGCCAGGTCCACCGTGACCCCGGCCTCGTCGGCCAGCGCGGTCCCCAGGGCCGCGAGCGCGCCGTGCACCACGCCGACGGCCGCGTCGGGGCCGTAGTGGTTGACCCGGATCATCTCCTGGGCGAGCGCGCCGCCGCCGGCCGTCACGGGCAGCGCCGGGTCGGCGGCCAGCGCCCTGGTCACCAGCGCGGAGGCGTCGGTCCCGGCGGGGGCGCGCAGGGTTCGCGGAGGCCTCAGGAGCCGCAGGCATCGGGGTCGGGGGCGGGGTCGGGGAAGTCATCGGCGCTCCCC
>NZ_JBTVYK010000096.1:0-10548 GCF_054788135.1 Streptomyces sp. O3 | reverse complement strand
GAGCCCACCGCCGCACCGTCCCCGCCGCCCGCCGGCGCCGGACCCGCGCCGCCCCGGCGCGTCCCGCTGCCGCCCCTGCTCACCGCACTCGCCGCCGCGCTGCTGCTCTCCCTCGTCTGCGGGGCCGGGCTCGGCGCGTCCGGGCTCACCTGGGGCGAGGTGCTGCGCCACCTGTGGGCCGGGCTGAGCGGCGGGACGATCGCCCCCGACGAGGTGGCCGCGTACACCATCGTCTGGGAACTGCGCTTCCCCCGCGCCCTGCTCGCCGCCGTCGTCGGCGCAGGGCTCGCGGCCGTCGGCGTCGCCGTCCAGGCCATGGTCCGCAACGCGCTCGCGGACCCCTTCACCCTCGGCATCTCGTCCGGCGCGGCCGTCGGCGCCAACGCCGTGCTGCTCTTCGGCGCGCTCGGCGCGCTCGGCGTCTGGGCGCTGTCCGCGGCGGCGTTCGTCTCCGCGCTGTGCGCCATGACCCTGGTGTACGCGGTCGCGCGCACCGCGCACGGACTGACCCCGCTGCGGCTCGTTCTCACCGGCACCGCGCTCTACTACGGCTTCTCGGCCGTCAGCACCCTCATGGTGTTCATGGCCGAGCGTGGCGAGGCCGCCCGCTCCGCGATGATGTGGCTGCTGGGCAGCCTCGCCGGAGCCACCTGGCGGGCCGTGCCGATCGCCGCGGTCGCGGTACTCGCCGGGCTCGGCTTTCTCGCGGTGTCCGCGCGGCGGCTGAACGTGCTCGCGATGGGCGACGAGACGGCGGCCGCGCTCGGCATGGACGCCGAGCGGCTGCGCAGGCAGCTGTTCCTGCTCGCCGCGGCCGTCACCGGGGCCGTCGTCGCGGTCAGCGGCGCGATCGGCTTCGTCGGTCTGATGGTGCCGCACGCCGCGCGGATACTCGTCGGCGCCGACCACCGCCGGGTGCTGGCCGTCGCGCCGCTGCTCGGCGCGGTCCTGCTGATCTGGGTGGACATCCTGTCCCGCGTCGTCCTGGCCCCGACCGAGCTGCCGGTGGGAGTGCTGACCGCGGTCATCGGCGTGCCGTCCTTCCTGCTGCTGATGCGACGCCGCGGCTACGCCTTCGGAGGTGCTGCGTGATGCGCGTCGACATCGATGAACTGACCGTCGAGATCGCCGGCGCCCGGCTGGTCGATGAGGTGACGCTGGGCGTCGGCAGCGGACAGGTCGTCGGGCTCGTCGGGCCCAACGGCAGCGGCAAGTCGACCCTGCTGCGCTGCGTCTACCGGGCGCTCAAGCCGTCCGCCGGCGCCGTCCGGATCGGCGGCGACGACCTGAGCGCGCTGAACGCCCGAGAAGGCGCGCGCCGACTGGCCGCGCTGCCCCAGGAGGCGGCTACCGAGTTCGACTTCACCGTGGCCGAAGTGGTCGCGATGGGGCGGCTGCCGCACCAGCGGTCGGCGGCCAGGACCACCGCCGACGACCGGCGGGCGTGCCTGGACGCGCTGGCCAGGGTCGGCGCCGGGCACCTCGCCGACCGCGGGATCCTCACCCTCTCCGGCGGCGAGAAGCAGCGCGTGCTGATCGCCCGCGCGCTCGCCCAGGAGCCACGCGTCCTCGTCCTGGACGAGCCCACCAACCACCTGGACATCGCCCAGCAGCTGGAGGTGCTGTCCCTGGTGCGCGACAGCGGGCTCACCGTGCTCACCTCGCTGCACGACCTCAACCTCGCAGCCGTCCACTGCGACCTGCTGCACGTCATCAAGGCCGGACGCGTCGTCGGCTCGGGCGCGCCGCACGACGTCCTCACCGCCGAACTGCTCGCCGACGTGTTCGGAGTACGGGCGCACCGCGTGCCGCACCCCGAATCCGGCGCGATCCAACTGATCTTCGACCGTCTCACGGCCGCCAGGCCCGCTTCCCAGGAGTCCCGTTGACCCTCTCCGTACGCCCCACCGCCGCTCTGCTGATCGCCGCCGCCCTCGCGCTCAGCGGCTGCGGCGCCCAGGTCACGTCCGAAGGCGACACCGACAGCAAGGCCGAAGCCAAGGCCGATGACCGCTACCCCGTGACGATCGAGAACTGCGGGGAGAAGGTCACGTACGACAAGGCTCCCCGGCGGGTGGTCACCAACGACGTCGGCATCACCGAGATCATGTTCGCGCTCGGCCTCGAGGACCGCATGGCGGGCTATGTGATGCCCGACGACAAGGGGGACCTGGGCGGTGTCCCGTGGAAGGACGCCTACCAGAAGACCACCTGGCTCTCCAAGAAGAGGATCAACAAGGAACTGGTGCTGGACGCCAGGGCCGACCTCGTCTTCGCGGGGTGGAACTACGGCTTCAGCGAGGACATCGGCTTCACACCGACCGAGCTGGACCGGCTGGGCATCGACACCTACCTGCTGACCGAGTCGTGCCGCAACGGGCGCGGCAAGGCGCGCGGGGTGATGTCACCGCTGGACGCCCTCTACACCGACCTGCGCAACCTGGGGAAGCTCTTCGACGTGCAGGATCGCGCCGAGAGCCTGGTCGCGCAGTTCCGCAAGCAGGTCGCCGACGCCGAGGCCAAGGCGCCCCGAGGCGAGGACCGGCCGCGGGTCTTCCTCTACGACGCGGGCCAGGACAAGCCGCTCACCTCGGGCGCCTACGCCGGACCGCACGACATCATCACCAAGGCGGGCGGCGACCACATCATGAAGGACCTCAAGGACAGCTGGACCACGGTCGGCTGGGAGACCGTCGTCGAACGCGACCCGGAGGTCATCGTGATCAACAACTACGGGGACACCAGCGCCGAACAGAAGCGGCGGTTCCTCAAGTCCCACCCGCCGCTCGCGAACGTCTCGGCCGTCAAGAACGACCGGATCGTCGTCCTGGACTACGTGGACCTGGTCGAGAGCCCGCGCAACCCCGCGGCCGTCGTCTCGCTGGCGAAGGAACTGCGCGCCGGGAAGCCCTGACCGACCCATTACGATCCAGAGCCATGACCACAGCTGATCAAGAACAGGACGTCGTGCGGCGGGGGCCCACACCGCGCCAGGCCCGGCTGATCCGGATCACCGTGGCCCTGGTGCTGATGGCGGCGGCGGCCGTGGTGCTCGTGGTACGCCTGGCGAACCGGTCATCCGTCCTGGTCGTCGGGGTGTACGGGCTGCTGCTGATCCTCTGCGGCCTGGTGATCGAACTCAGCCGCCGGGGCAGGACCCGGCTCGGCAGCTATCTGCTGGGGGCCGGTCTGGCCGCCGCGCTGGCCGCGGACTGGGTGCTGCTGCCCTGAGCGCCCGTACCGCCCCGCTGTCCGGAGGATCCTCACCCTCCTCACCCGCCGCCGTGAGGCCGTGAGGCCGTGAGGATCCTCCCCCGAAAGGGGGAACAATTCCGGACAGCGGGGCGTTTATACGGGTGTGGGCGCGGACGAGGTGGTTTCCCCGACCGCCTCAGTCCCCTGCACGGCTCGCCCCGACCGGCACACCCCCCCGTCCGGTCGGGGCGTCGCCTTGTGCGTGATCGGCGGCTGATCGGCGGCTGATCCATTCCTTGACCTCAAGTTTGGTCGAGGTCCTAGCGTGCTGTTCATGAGCATGGAAACCACCGCCTGGACGCAGCTGCGCAGCGTCATGGAAGCGCAGCAGGACCGCCGCCCCTTCACCCGCGCCACACTGCGCCGCATCGGCGCCTTCGCCCGCCCACACCGCCGCCGCATCCTGCAGTTCCTGCTGGTCAGCGTCATCGCCGCGGTCATCGCCGTGGCCACACCTGTCCTCGCGGGCCAGGTCGTGGACGCCATCGTCCGCGGCGACGACCCCGGCGTCGTCATCCGCCTCGCCCTCCTGATCGCGGGCATCGCCCTCGCGGAGGCCGGGCTCGGACTGCTGAACCGCTGGCTGTCCGCCAGCCTCGGCGAGGACCTCATCCTGGGACTGCGCACCGCCGTCTTCGACCACGTACAGCGGATGCCGGTCGCGTTCTTCACCCGCACCCGCACCGGCGCCCTGGTCAGCCGCCTCAACAACGACGTCATCGGCGCCCAGCGGGCCTTCTCGGGCACCCTGTCCGGGCTGGTATCCAACAGCGTCACCCTGCTGCTGACCCTCGCCGTGATGCTCACCCTGTCCTGGCAGATCACCCTGCTCGCACTGGTCCTGCTCCCGGTGTTCGTGGTGCCCGCCCGCCGCATGGGCGCCCGCATGGCGAAGCTCCAGCGCGAGGCCGCGGAACACAACGCCGCCATGGGCACCCGGATGACCGAGCGGTTCTCCGCTCCGGGCGCCACCCTGATCAAACTCTTCGGGCGGCCCGGCGCCGAGTCCGAGGAGTTCGCCGAGCGGGCCCGGCGGGTGCGCGACATCGGCGTACGCACCGCCATGGCGCAGTCGGCCTTCATCACGGCGCTCACCCTGGTCTCCGCCCTCGCCCTGGCCCTGGTCTACGGCCTCGGCGGCTTCTACGCCCTGCGCGGCTCCCTCGACCCCGGCGCGGTCGTCGCCCTCGCCCTGCTGCTCACCCGGCTGTACGCGCCGCTGACCGCGCTGGCCGGTGCGCGGGTCGAGGTGATGACCGCCCTGGTCAGCTTCGAGCGGGTCTTCGAGGTCCTCGACCTGAAGCCCCTCATCGCTCAGAAGCCGGACGCCCGCCAGGTCCCGGAAGGACCCGTCGCCGTCGAGTTCGAGAACGTACGCTTCGGCTACCCGTCCGCCGACAAGGTCTCCCTCGCCTCGCTCGAAGAGGTCGCCTCGCTCGACACCCGCGGCGGCGACGAGGTCCTGCACGGCGTGTCCTTCCGCGCCGAGCCCGGCCAGACCGTCGCCCTGGTCGGCTCATCCGGCGCGGGCAAGTCGACCATCGCCCAGCTGGTGCCGCGCCTGTACGACGCCGACACGGGCGCCGTACGGATCGGCGGCGTCGACGTACGCGACCTGAGCGCCGCCTCACTGCGCGGGGCGCTCGGCATGGTCACCCAGGACGGCCACCTCTTCCACGACACGGTCCGCGCCAACCTGCTGCTCGCCCGGCCCGAAGCGGCCGAGGACGAGCTGTGGGACGCGCTGCGCCGCTCCCGCCTCGACGGCCTCGTCGCCTCCCTGCCGGACGGCCTGGACACCGTCGTCGGCGAGCGCGGCTACCGGCTCTCCGGCGGGGAACGGCAGCGGCTGACCATCGCCCGGCTGCTGCTCGCCCGGCAGCGCGTCGTCATCCTCGACGAGGCCACCGCCCACCTCGACAACACCTCCGAAGCGGCCGTCCAGGAGGCCCTGGCCGAGGCGCTCTCCGGACGCACCGCCGTCGTCATCGCCCACCGGCTGTCCACGGTGCGCGCGGCGGACCAGATCCTGGTCGTCGAGGAGGGCCGGATCGTGGAGCGCGGACGGCACGAGGAGCTGCTCGCCGCGGACGGCCGGTACGCCGAGCTGTACCGCACCCAGTTCGCCGACACCGCCGCAGGCGATGCCCAAGCGGTCGGTTCATGAGATATTCAGGACAACCTCTTGACCGCCATGGGCCCAGCTACTAGTTTTCGATAATCGTAGATCCCTGGACTATCGAAAGGAGGCGACCAGCGCATGTACCTCTGCTCTGATCTCGGTCGCCTCGCCCAGTGCACCGCCTGGGTTCCGGGTCGGATCGCGCACGGCTGCTGACCCCGCCGTTCTGACGCGCCCGTCTGTGGCGCACTCCGGGTGTCCCGTCACCCCTGTCACTTCCGGCACATAGCCGTTGCCTGCCGTTTTCCGCCCGCATTTCCGCCCCGCACCTCGCACGCGGCGCGTCTGAGCACAGAAAGCTGCCCGAAATTGGCGAACACAATGAACCGACCGATCGCGCACCGAGCCGAGGTCCTGTCATGACGGCGGCGCGGATCACGGTCAACGGGAAAGAGACGCCGCTCGCGCCGGCCGCGCCCCACACCACGGTGCTGGACTTCCTGCGCGACCGCGGCCTCACCGGCACCAAGGAAGGCTGCGCCGAGGGAGAGTGCGGCGCCTGTTCGGTCCTGGTGGCCCGCCCCGGTGTGAACAAGCCGACCGACTGGGTGGCGGTCAACGCCTGCCTGGTCCCGGCCGCCGCGCTCGACGGCCAGGAGGTCATCACCTCCGAAGGCCTCGCCACCGAAGGCGAGGCCGGGACGCCGCCCGCGCTGCACCCCGTACAGGAGGAGATGGCCGTACGCGGCGGCTCCCAGTGCGGATACTGCACGCCGGGCTTCATCTGCAGCATGGCCGCCGAGTACTACCGCCCCGACCGCTGCGCGCACGCCTCCCCGGCCGACGGAACCGACGGCGTCGACGCCGCCAGCACCGGCTCCGACAGCACCGACGCCGAGCACGGCCCGAACGGCTTCGATCTGCACGCGCTGAGCGGAAACCTGTGCCGCTGCACCGGCTACCGCCCGATCCGCGACGCCGCCTACGCCGTCGGCGCGCCCACCGAGGCCGACCCGCTCGCGCAGCGCCGTGAGCAGTCCCCGCCCGCGCCGGTCGCCACCGAGTACACGCAGGACGACAGGGCGTTCGTACGCAAGGACACTCTGGCCGAGACGCTGCGGCTGCTGCGCGAGCGGCCCGACGCGGTGGTGGTCGCCGGTTCCACCGACTGGGGTGTGGAGGTGAACATCCGCTCCCGCCGCGCGGACTGCGTGGTCGCCGTCGACCGGCTGCCCGAACTGCGGGAGCTGCGCGTCGAATCCGACGTCATCGAGATCGGGGCGGCGCTGACGCTCACCGAGATCGAACGCCGCCTCGACGGCAGCGTCCCGCTGCTCGCCGAACTGTTCCCGCAGTTCGCGTCCCGGCTCATCCGCAACGGCGCGACCCTCGGCGGCAACCTGGGCACCGGCTCGCCCATCGGTGACAGCCCGCCCGTGCTGCTCGCCCTGGAGGCGTCGCTGGTGCTCGCCGACGCCGACGGCGAGCGCGAGGTCCCGCTGGCCGACTACTTCACCGGCTACCGGCAGAGCGTGCGCCGCCCCGGCGAGCTGATCCGCGCGGTGCGCGTCCCGCTGCCGCTGTCGCCGGTCACGTCCTTCCACAAGATCGCCAAGCGGCGCTTCGACGACATCTCCAGCGTCGCGGTCGCCTACGCGCTCGACATCGAGGACGGGATCGTCCGCAAGGCCCGCGTCGGCCTGGGCGGCGTCGCCGCCACCCCGATCCGCGCGCTCGACACCGAGGCGGCCCTGGAGGGCAAGCCGTGGGCGGCCGACACCGCCGAGGCCGCGGCCCGCGTGCTGCGCGCCGAGGGCACCCCGATGAACGACCATCGCGCCAGCGCCGAATACCGCTCCGCGATGCTCGGCCAGAGCCTGCTGAAGCTGCACGCGCAAACCACCGAGGCGGTGTCGTCATGAGCCAGTTGTCCGAGCGTCCCGAAAAGCCCGTCGTCGGCGTCTCGATGCCGCACGAGAGCGCCGCCGCGCATGTCACCGGCGCCGCGCTCTACACCGACGACCTGGTCCAGCGCACCAAGGACGTGCTGCACGCCTACCCGGTCCAGGTCATGAAGGCCCGCGGCCGGATCACCGCGCTGCGCACCGAGCCCGCGCTCGCCGTGCCCGGCGTGGTCCGGGTGCTGACGGGCGCCGATGTGCCCGGCCTCAACGACGCCGGGATGAAGCACGACGAGCCGCTGTTCCCGGACGAGGTCATGTTCCACGGCCACGCGGTCGCCTGGGTGCTCGGCGAGACCCTGGAGGCGGCCCGGCTCGGCGCCGCCGCCGTCGAGGTGGAACTCGACGAGCAGCCGTCCCTGGTCACCTTGCAGGACGCGATCGCGGCGGGCAGCTACCACGGCGCCCAGCCCGTGATGACGACCGGCGACGTCGAGGCGGGCTTCGCCGACTCCGCGCACGTGTTCACCGGCGAGTTCCAGTTCGCCGGGCAGGAGCACTTCTATCTCGAGACGCACGCGGCGCTGGCCCTGGTCGACGAGAACGAGCAGGTGTTCATCCAGAGCAGCACCCAGCACCCGTCGGAGACCCAGGAGATCGTCGCGCATGTGCTCGGCGTGCCCAGCCACGAGGTGACGGTCCAGTGCCTGCGGATGGGCGGCGGCTTCGGCGGCAAGGAGATGCAGCCGCACGGGTTCGCGGCCATCGCCGCGCTCGGCGCCAAGCTGACCGGCCGACCGGTCCGGTTCCGGCTCAACCGGACCCAGGACCTGACCATGTCCGGCAAGCGGCACGGGTTCCACGCCTCGTGGAAGATCGGCTTCGACGCGGACGGCCGCATCCAGGCCCTGGACGCCACCCTCACCGCGGACGGCGGCTGGAGCCTCGACCTGTCCGAGCCGGTGCTGGCACGGGCGCTGTGCCACATCGACAACACGTACTGGATCCCCAACGCGCATGTCGCCGGGCGCATCGCCAAGACCAACACGGTCTCCAACACCGCCTTCCGCGGCTTCGGCGGGCCGCAGGGCATGCTGGTGATCGAGGACATCCTGGGCCGCTGCGCGCCGCGGCTCGGCCTGGACCCGATGGAGCTGCGGGAGCGGAACTTCTACCAGCCGGGCCAGGGCCAGACCACGCCGTACGGACAGCCCGTCACCCAGCCCGAACGGATCTCCACGGTCTGGCGGCAGGTGCACAGCGACGCGGGCGTCGCGGACCGCAAGCGCGAGATCGCCGCCTTCAACGCCGCGCACCCGCACACCAAGCGGGCGCTGGCGATCACCGGCCTGAAGTTCGGCATCTCGTTCAACCTCACCGCCTTCAACCAGGGCGGCGCGCTGGTCCTGATCTACAAGGACGGCTCGGTCCTGATCAACCACGGCGGCACCGAGATGGGCCAGGGCCTGCACACCAAGATGATGCAGGTGGCCGCGACCACCCTGGGCATCCCGCTGCACAAGGTCCGGCTCGCCCCGACGCGTACCGACAAGGTGCCCAACACCTCCGCCACCGCCGCCAGCTCCGGGGCGGACCTGAACGGCGGGGCGATCAAGAACGCCTGCGAGCAGCTGCGCGAGCGGCTGCTGCGGGTGGCCGCGTCCCAGCTGGGCTCGAACGCCTCGGACGTGCGCATCGTCGAGGGCGTCGCGCGCACCCTGGGCAGCGACAAGGAGCTGGCCTGGGACGACCTGGTGCGCACTGCGTACTTCCAGCGCGTGCAGCTGTCGGCCGCCGGTTACTACCGGACCGAGGGGCTGCACTGGGATGCCAAGACGTTCCGCGGCTCGCCGTTCAAGTACTTCGCCCACGGCGCCGCCGCGACCGAGGTGGAGGTCGACGGCTTCACCGGCGCGTACCGGATCCGGCGCGTCGACATCGTGCACGACGTCGGCGACAGCCTGTCCCCGATGATCGACATCGGTCAGGTCGAGGGCGCCTTCGTGCAGGGCGCGGGCTGGCTGACGCTGGAGGACCTGCGCTGGGACACCAGCGACGGGCCGAACCGCGGTCGGCTGCAGACCCAGGCGGCGAGCACCTACAAGCTGCCGAGCTTCTCGGAGATGCCCGAGGAGTTCAACGTCACGCTCCTGGAGAACGCCACCGAGGAGGGCGCGGTGTACGGGTCCAAGGCGGTGGGCGAGCCCCCGCTGATGCTGGCGTTCTCGGTGCGCGAGGCGCTGCGGCAGGCCGCCGCCGCGTTCGGGCCCGGCGGGACCGGCGTCGAGCTGGCCTCGCCCGCGACGCCGGAAGCGGTGTACTGGGCGATCCAGACGGCCCGCCAGGACGCCGACGCCCGCGACGGCCACGCCGCGGCAGTGCTGAGCGGTGCCTGACATGACCTGGGTCGCCGCGGTCGCGCGGTTGCGGGCACGCCGGGAGTCCGGCGTGCTGGTGACCGTCGCGACCGTGCGCGGCCACGCCCCGCGCGACGCCGGCGCCAAACTCGTCGTGGGGCACACCGAGACATGGGGGTCGATCGGCGGCGGCAATGTCGAGGCCGTGTCGATCGACCGGGCTCGGGAGATGATCGCCGGATCCCATGCGGAGCCGGAGCTGATCGACTTCGCCCTGAACGACAAGGTCAGCAACCAGCACGGCGTGCAGTGCTGCGGCGGCACCGTCCAGGTGCTGCTCGAACCGCTGCCCGTGGTACGGGCGGTGGCGATCTTCGGCGTCGGCCACGTCGGCCTGGAACTGGCGCGCATCCTGGCCCGTCAGGACCTCGACCTCCACCTGGTCGACAGTCGCGCCGACATGCTCACCGAGCAGCGGCTCGGCGTGCTGGCGGACGCGGTGGCGCAGGTGCACCCGCACCACACGCCGCTGCTGCCGGAAGAGGTGCTCGACGAGCTGCCGCGCGGCACCCACATCCTGATCATGACGCATGACCACGCCGAGGACGCCGCGCTGTGCGACGCCGCCTTGCGGACGACGCATCTCGGCTCGATCGGCTTGATCGGGTCGGCGCCCAAGTGGGCGCGGTTCCGCAAGCGCCTCGCCACCGAGGGCGGGCACGACGACGCTGCGATCGACCGGATCAAGACCCCGATCGGGCTGGCCGACGTCACCGGCAAGGAACCCGCGACCATCGCCGTGAGCGTCGCCGCCGATCTGCTGCGCGGTTTCGAGGCCGAGGAGAACTGACGGCGCGTCCGGCAGTCGGACGAAGACGAAAGGGGCGCCCCGCCCACGCGAACTCGCGTGGGC
>NZ_JBTVYK010000095.1:0-13146 GCF_054788135.1 Streptomyces sp. O3 | reverse complement strand
CCCCCCTTTTTCACGCAGAAGCCGGCATACGCGATGACCTGTAGCGTCTCGTGGGCTCGGAGTTGTGTATAAGAGACCGGCCCGGACGGCCGACGGCCTCGCCCGGTCATCCGGCCGGACCGGTTGGTCCGGCCGGTCCGGCTCATTCGGCCGGCCCCCGCGGCGGCTCGCCCGACGAGGAGCGCCCGCGCCGAAGGCTGCCCATGGTCCTGGCGGGTGTCGTGGGTGTCCTCGCGGTCGCCGCGGCGGCCTGGTTCCTCACCGGCCTCGGCGGCGACGACGACCAGGACCCGCAGTCCCAGCCGCCCACCAGCGCGCCGCCGACCAGCGCCGCCCCGCTGCCCGTGGGCGTCGAGTGCAGCGGCGCCGACTGCGCGGGCAAGGACCCGGAGGCGATGGGCTGCGGCGGCGAGTACGCCGCCACCAGCGCTCGGACCACCGTCGGCACGACCCTGGTCGAGGTCAGGTACAGCAAGGTCTGCGGGGCCGCCTGGGCGCGGATCCAGCAGGGGGCGGCCGGCGACACCGTCACGATCTCGGCCGCGTCGGTCACGGGCGAGGGCGGCACGCAGACCGAGAAGCTCGGCGTGCCCGGCGGTACGTACACCGCGATGGTGCCCGCGAAGAGCGCGGCCGACGTCAAGGCCTGCGGAACCCTGCTGTCCGGCCAGAAGGGCTGCACGGAGACGGATCCGGCGCAGCAGACGGAGGCGGAGACGAAGACGGCGACGGAGACGGTGACGGAATAGCGGGAGCGGAACGAGCGGGCCACCCTGCGGATCGCCCCTGTGGATCGCCCCTGTGGGCCGGGCCACAGGGGTTGGGGAGTGTAGGGGGCCGGGGTTCGGATAGCCTGACCGTTGGATCTCTCTTGACGTCGAGGGAAAAATCGATCATCTGATCGCTGGATCGCGCCCCGCGTCCGGGAGGTCCCGCACTCGGGGACAGAACCCCAACCCGCCAGCTGTCTTACGGAGATCGCCATGACCCGCACTCCCGTGAATGTCACCGTCACCGGCGCGGCCGGACAGATCGGCTACGCGCTGCTCTTCCGCATCGCCTCCGGTCACCTGCTCGGCCCGGACGTGCCGGTCAAGCTCCGCCTGCTTGAGATCACCCCGGCGCTCGGCGCCGCCGAGGGCACCGCGATGGAGCTCGACGACTGCGCCTTCCCGCTGCTCAAGGGCATCGACATCTCGGACGACCCGAACGTCGCCTTCGACGGCGCCAACGTCGCCCTCCTGGTCGGCGCCCGCCCGCGCACCAAGGGCATGGAGCGCGGTGACCTCCTGGAGGCCAACGGCGGCATCTTCAAGCCGCAGGGCAAGGCCATCAACGACCACGCGGCGGACGACATCAAGGTCCTGGTCGTCGGCAACCCGGCCAACACCAACGCGCTCATCGCGCAGGCCGCCGCCCCGGACGTACCGGCCGAGCGCTTCACCGCGATGACCCGCCTGGACCACAACCGCGCGCTCTCGCAGCTCTCCAAGAAGACCGGCGCCGCCGTCTCCGACATCAAGCGCCTCACCATCTGGGGCAACCACTCGGCGACCCAGTACCCGGACATCTTCCACGCGGAGATCGCGGGCAAGAACGCCGCCGAGGTCGTGGGCGACGAGAAGTGGCTGGCCGACGACTTCATCCCGACCGTCGCCAAGCGCGGCGCCGCGATCATCGAGGCCCGCGGCGCGTCCTCGGCCGCGTCGGCCGCCAACGCCGCCATCGACCACGTACACACCTGGGTCAACGGCACCGCTGATGGCGACTGGACCTCGATGGGTATCCCGTCGGACGGCTCGTACGGCGTCCCGGAGGGCCTCATCTCCTCCTTCCCCGTCACCGCCAAGGACGGCAGGTACGAGATCGTCCAGGGCCTGGAGATCAACGACTTCTCCCGCGCCCGGATCGACGCCTCGGTCAAGGAGCTCAGCGAGGAGCGCGACGCCGTGCGCGGCCTCGGCCTCATCTGACGGCCGGTTCCGGCAGGAACCGAGGTCCCGGTCCGCGAGGGCCGGGACCTTTCGTGTGTACGGCCGCCGACCGGGTCCAGAGTGCCGCCCGCTTCCCCTATGCTGTGACCCAGGCCACAACAACGCCCGTGCCGCGTAAGGCAATTGGAGCCCCAGGGGGAAGCGTTGGCGCAGACAGCCGTGCCCCAGCAGCCGGAGCCGCCGCGCCCGCCGGGCCAGCCCGAACCGCCGCCGCGTTCGCCGGAGCGGCGGGACGGCCCTCCGCCGCTCCCCGCGACGCCGCCCGGCGTCAGCGAGGCCACCCGGCTGCTCTGCGCGGGCAGTTACCTCGACGAGACCTACCGCGACGCGGTCATCGACGAGCTGTATGTGCACGAGGAGCGCATCGCCGCACCCTCGCTCGGCTGTGACGCGGCCCGCGTTCTCGCCCACGCCCTGCGCGCCCGCCGCACGGAACTCGGCTGGGCGGCCGGGATCGTCCTGGTCTGGGGCATCGGCGCGGTGCTCGCCCCCGAGCTGATGCTGCTCGTGCTGATGCCCTGCCTGCTGCTCGCGGCGGCCGACCGGCTGCGCGGCGACCAGGAGTCGCCGCCGCTGTACCGCAGGGTGCTCGCCTGGCTGCTGCGCTGGTGGGGACGGCTGGTGCTGCTGATGCTGCTGGTCGTGACGGTGCGACTCGGCTTCGGCGCGGAGGCCTCAGGCGCCCTCGCCGAAGTCGTCGACGTGTTCCTGCCGGACGCCGTCCCCGCACTGCTCAGCGGCTGGGACGGGCTGGTGAAGCCCTTCGAGGCCTGGGTGGCGATGGTCGCCCTGCTGCTGGTGGGGCTCTGTCTGTCCGCGCAGCGCGGACAGTTCGCCAGGGCGCTCGCGGGCGAGCTGCACCCCAGCCGGTTCGCGGACATGGCGAGCGACCCCGCCGAGACGTCGCCGGGGCCGCGCTTCCAGCGGCTGCGGCAGCGCATCCGCGTCGAGCAGCACGCCCCGCTGGTGATGTACCACGCGGGCCGCCCGTTCTGCGGCGCGGGCATCCCGTACGACACCTGGACCCTCGCGGTCGAGCTGCGGCCCGACGCCGACCGGGACACACCCCCGGAGCCGGTCGGCAACCGGGCGATCCTGGAACGCGTCCGGCCGCTGCTCGCCGGGCTGCGGCTGCCGTCGCCGCGGGCGGGGGACGCCGTACGGGACCGGCTGCGGCAGCTGGAGATCGACGAGTGCGTGTTCCTGCCGGTGGCCGGGCTGCCGCGGCGCGACCTCGCCCCGTACGACGACCGGGTGTTCGAGGCGCACCGGGCCGACGCGGTCGAGGAGGGCGGCGAGATCCGGCGGCACTTCCTGCGGATCAGGGTCGGCGGCTGGGAGGAGGAGCTCGTCACGACCGTGTTCGTACGGGTGCACACCCAGGGCGGGATGCTGATGCTGGAGATCGCCCCGCATGTGCTGCTGCCGGTGCGCGAGGACTTCGAGAACGCCGACCGGATCGCGCACCAGTACCGCCACAACAGCCTCCTGGGCAAGGCCGCCTGGGCGCTGGTCAGGGTGCCGCGCTCGCTGCCGTTCGCGCTCGCCACGCTGGCCCGCGGGTCCGCGCTGACCTGGCGGATCGCGACCGGCGGCTACGGCGGGGCGCTGCCGGACGGGCCCGCGGTCTCGGTGCGCGAGCTGGGCGCGGCCGATGGCTGCTCGCTGTTCCAGGACATGGACGTACGCCGCTACCTCAAGGCCGTCCAGGACCGGGTGGCGGGCGGGGTGCGGCAGGCGCTGCGGGAGGCGGGGTACCACACCGACGAGTTCGTCCAGAAGGTCACCCACGTCAGCGGCGGCGGCGTGCTCATCGAGAAGGCGCAGGGCGCGTTCGCGGTCGGCAGCCACAACACGATCACCAACAACGCGCCGCAGGGCGCGAGGAGCGACCGGGGAGGCGACGATGGCACATGAGAACGGCCGGAGCGGAAACGGCGGCCAGGGCGGAAGCGGCAGTCAGGGCGGCCAGGGCGGCCAGGGCGGAAACGGCGGTCAGGGCGGCCGGGGCGGTGTCCACATCCGCGATGTGCGGGGCGCGTTCGCGATCGGCGACCACAACAGCGTGGTCAACCAGACGGGCGCCGCGCCGGTCGACCCCGCGCACGCGGAGCTCCTCAGCGCGGTACGGGAGCTGCGCGCCGACCTGGCCCGGCTGAACGCCACGGACGAGACGGCCGCGCTGGACGGCGCACTGGCCGACGCGGAGGACGAGATCGGCCGCACCGGGCGGGCCGACCGGGGGCTGCTCGGCCGGATCGGGCAGGCGCTGAGCCAGGCGGGCGCGGTGACCGGGCTGCTGGCGTCGGCCACCGCGCTGTCCGAGTCGGTCCGCGCGCTGGCCGGGAGCTGACCGTGGGCGGCAGCGGCGAGGTGCGCTGGAACGCGCACACACAGCGCTGGGAGTCCACGGCCCCGCACCGCCGCCGCCCCTTCACGGCCCCGCCCCCGCCACGCCCCACGTCCGACCCGAGCGCCGGGTCCGAGGCGGCCGGGACGGCCGGGACGGCCGGGACGTCGTGGCAGCAGGTGGGGACGGCGGCTCCGGGGGGTCCGCTGGGGGGTCCGCCGCCGCGGCCGTGGCGGCGGCGGGCTGTGGTGGTGGTGCCGGTCGTGGTCGCCGCGCTGCTGGCGGGGCTCGGGGTCTGGCTGCGGTTCGGCCAGGGCGACGACGGGCAGCCGGACGCGACGGGCGTCACCGGCAGCGGTTCCCCCGGCACGCCGCCGAGCCTCACCGCCGGGGCCCCGCCCGACCCCTCCCGGCTCCCGTCGCCGTCCTCGCCCCCGTCCTTGTCCCCGTCCCCGTCTCCGTCCCTGGCTTCCTCTCCTGCGTCCTCGGGGCCTCCGCCCGGATTCCAGTCCTTCACCGAACCGGAGTTCGCCATCGACGTACCCGAAGGCTGGGAGCGCCGTACCGAGCCGGGGCAGGCGGGCGTCACCGTCTACTTCTACGAGGAACCGGGCGGCGGACCGCGCTTCCTCCAGGTCTTCCCGGTCACCGAGGAGGGCTACACCCCGCGCAAGGCGCTCGCCGTGACCGACGAGATCAAGCGCGACGGGCCGGACACCGGCTACGTCCGCAACTCCCTGCGCGACGTCCGCGTCAGCACCCGCGCGGGCGCCCCCCAGGGACCCGCCGCCGAGCTGGACTACTCGTACGACAGCGACAAGTGGGGCACCAGGCTCCGGGTCCTGGACCGGGTCTTCCACGCCGACGGCGACACCCTGTACGCGGTCCTCAGCAGCGGCCCGGCCGACGAGTGGCCGACCCAGCGCCTCGTCCTGACCGCGGCCGTCGGCTCCTTCTGCCTCCCCACCGTCTGCTGACCGTCCGCCCCTCGGGCCCGTACAGGACGTAACCGCAGAAGTCACCGAAGGTTACCGGCCCCTCACGGACACGGCATCCGTGAGGGACGTCACGGGAGCCGCGGAGCGCGAGATTCCTAGCGCAAAACCACCGCGTTGACTAGGGCAAATCACTACTTTCTCGGGTGAGCGTGTGATATTTGGCCCACACCGGAAGTGACCCGACCCACTTTAGGCAATCACTACGCATGCTTTCCTCGATCAGGGGCAGCAGCCCTGGGCTGCCGGGTAACGGCGGTGAACATGACGGGAACGGAAGGCCAAAAGCGACGTGTCGGGACAACAGACCATCCATGTGGACGGGGAGTGGCGTAACGCCACGGCAGGAGCCACTCGCGAGATCCTCGATCCCGCGGACGCCAAGCCGTTCGCCACGGTCGCCGAGGGCGACATCGCGGACGCGAACGCCGCGATCGACGCCGCGCGCCGCGCATTCGATCACGGAGAGTGGCCGAAGACGCCCGTCGCCGAGCGCGCCGCGCTGCTGCGCCGCGTCGCCGACCTCCTGGTGCGCGACCGCGAGAAGATCGGCCTCCTGGAGAGCCGGGACGCGGGCAAGACCGTCGAGGAGGGCCGGATCGACGTCGACTGCGTCGCGGACGCCTTCCGTTACTTCGCCGACCTCGTCATCGGCGAGGGCGCGGGCCGTGTGGTCGACGCGGGCTCCGACACCGTGCACAGCGTCGTCGTCCACGAACCCGTCGGCGTCTGCGCGATGATCACGCCCTGGAACTACCCGCTGCTCCAGGCCAGCTGGAAGATCGCCCCGGCGCTCGCCGCGGGCAACACCTTCGTCATCAAGCCCAGCGAGGTCACCCCGCTGACCACCGTCGCCCTGATGGAGCTGCTGGTCGAGGCCGGTCTGCCGGCCGGTGTCGGCAACCTCGTCACCGGCCCCGGACACACCGTCGGCGCCCGCTTCGCCGAGCACCCGGACGTGGACCTGATCTCCTTCACCGGCGGCCTGGTCTCCGGCACCAAGGTGGCCCAGGCCGCCGCCGTCGGCGTCAAGAAGGTCGCCCTGGAGCTGGGCGGCAAGAACCCGAACGTGGTCTTCGCCGACTTCTGCGCCACCGAAGAGGGCTTCGACACCGCCGTCGACCAGGCCCTGAACGCCGCCTTCATCCACAGCGGCCAGGTCTGCTCCGCGGGCGGCCGCCTCATCATCGAGGAGTCGGTCCGCGAGCGCTTCGTCACCGAACTCGCCCGCCGCGCGGCTGAGATCCGCCTCGGCCGGGGCACCGAGGACGGCGTCGAGTGCGGCCCGCTCGTCTCCCAGCAGCAGCTGGACAAGACCGAGGGCTATGTCGCCTCCGCCCTGGAGGAGGGCGCGGTGCTGCGCACCGGCGGCAAGCGCCCCGAGCCCAGCGACGTACGCCCCGCCACCGGCTACTTCTTCGAGCCGACCGTGCTCGACCAGTGCCACCGCGAGATGCGCGTCGTCCGCGAAGAGGTCTTCGGGCCCGTCCTGACCGTGGAGACCTTCCGCACCGAGGACGAGGCCGTCGCCCTCGCCAACGACACCGAGTACGGCCTCGCCGGAGGCGTCTGGACCGCCGACGCCGGGCGCGCCCGGCGGATGGCCGCCCGGCTGCGCCACGGCACCGTCTGGATCAACGACTTCCACCCCTACCTGCCGCAGGCGGAGTGGGGCGGCTTCGGCAAGTCCGGCGTCGGCCGCGAGCTCGGCCCGGCCGGTCTCGCCGAGTACCGCGAGAGCAAGCACGTCTACCAGAACCTGGCGCCCGAGCCGGTGCGCTGGTTCGCAGGCTGAGAACGTCCCCGCGGTACGGGTCGTGCCGTGCCATGCCACGCGCGCACGGCACGACCCGTACCCCCCTCATACGCGCAGCACCTTGCCGAATTTGCACGGAGTGGAGCAGTACAGCATGTCTCAGAACGCCACCTACGACTACGTGGTGATCGGCGGCGGCACCGCCGGATCGGTGATCGCCTCGCGGCTCACCGAGAACCCCGACGTCACCGTCGCGGTCATCGAGGGCGGACCCAGCGACATCGACCGCCAGGACGTCCTCACGCTGCGCCGCTGGCTCGGCCTGCTCGGCGGCGACCTGGACTACGACTACCCGACCGTCGAGCAGCCGCGCGGCAACTCGCACATCCGGCACAGCCGGGCCCGTGTACTCGGCGGCTGCTCCTCGCACAACACGCTGATCTCCTTCAAGCCGCTGCCGTCCGACTGGGACGAGTGGGAGGCCAACGGCGCCGACGGCTGGAACGCCGCGGCCATGGACCCGTACTTCGCCAAGCTGCGCAACAACGTGGTCGCGGTCGACGAGAAGGACCGCAACGCCATCGCCCGCGACTTCGTCGACGCCGCCCAGGCCGCGCTCGGCGTGCCGCGCGTGGAAGGCTTCAACAAGAAGCCCTTCGACGACGGCGTCGGCTTCTTCGACCTCGCCTACCACCCCGAGAACAACAAGCGCTCCAGCGCCTCGGTCGCGTATCTGCACCCGCACATCGAGGCCGGCGACCGCCCGAACCTGCACATCATGCTGGAGACCTGGGCGTACAAGCTGGAGCTGGACGGCACCCGCGCCCGCGGCGTGCACGTGCGCACCAAGGACGGCGAGGAGATCCTCGTCGAGGCCAGCCGCGAAGTCCTGGTCTGCGCCGGTGCGGTGGACACCCCGCGGCTGCTGATGCACTCCGGCATCGGGCCCCGCGAGGACCTCGAAGCGCTCGGCATCCCCGTCGTCGTCGACCTGCCGGGCGTCGGCGAGAACCTGCTCGACCACCCGGAGTCGGTCATCGTCTGGGAGACCGACGGGCCCATCCCCGAGAACTCCGCGATGGACAGCGACGCCGGACTCTTCGTCAAGCGGGACCCCGAATTCAAGGGCCCCGACCTGATGTTCCACTTCTACCAGATCCCGTTCACCGACAACCCCGAGCGCCTGGGCTACGAACGCCCCGAGCACGGCGTGTCGATGACCCCGAACATCCCCAAGCCCAAGAGCCGCGGCCGCCTCTACCTGACCAGCGCCGACCCCGAGGTCAAGCCCGCCCTCGACTTCCGCTACTTCACGGACGAGGACGACTACGACGGCGACACCCTCGTCGACGGCATCAAGATCGCCCGCGAGATAGCCAAGACCGAGCCGCTCGCCCACTGGCTCAAGCGCGAGGTGTGCCCCGGCCCCGAGATCACCACCGACGAGGAGATCAGCGAGTACGCGCGCAAGGTCGCGCACACCGTCTACCACCCGGCGGGCACCTGCAAGATGGGCGCCGCCGACGACGAACTCGCCGTGGTCGCCCCCGACCTGACCATCCGCGGCCTCGACGGAATCCGCATCGCCGATGCCTCCGTCTTCCCGACCATGCCCGCCGTCAACCCGATGATCGGCGTGCTCATGGTCGGCGAGAAGTGCGCGGACCTGCTGACCGGAAGTGATAACCGATGACCGCGACCCTCGACAAAACCAGCCCCGTGCCCGCCCCCGAGGACACCGACGCCGTCTTCACCGTCCGCAACCTGTGGAAGGTCTTCGGCCCCAAGGCCGACCGCGTCCCCGGCGATGCCTCGCTCGCCGGCCTCAGCACGGCCGAGGTGCGCGAGCGCACCGGCTGCACCGCCGCCGTACGCGACGTCTCCTTCGACGTCCGCAAGGGCGAGGTCTTCGTCGTCATGGGCCTGTCCGGCTCCGGCAAGTCCACCCTGGTGCGCACCCTGACCCGGCTCATCGAGCCGACCAGCGGCGACCTCGCCATCGACGGCGAGGACGTGATGGCCATGGACAAGGACCGGCTGCGCGAACTGCGCCGCACGCGGGCCGCGATGGTCTTCCAGCACTTCGGCCTGCTGCCGCACCGCACCGTCCTCGACAACGTCGCTTACGGCCTGGAGATCCAGGGCATGGCCAAGGACGCCCGCCGCGCCCGCGCCATGGAACTGGTCGCCAAGGTCGGCCTCGAAGGCCTGGAGCAGCGCCGCCCGTCCCAGCTCTCCGGCGGCCAGCAGCAGCGCGTCGGCCTGGCCCGCGCACTCGCCGTCGACCCCGAGGTGCTGCTCTTCGACGAGCCGTTCAGCGCCCTCGACCCGCTGATCCGCCGCGACATGCAGGAAGAGGTCGTCCGGCTGCACCGTGAAGAGGGCCGCACCATGGTCTTCATCACCCACGACCTGTCCGAGGCCCTCAAGCTCGGCGACCGCATCATGCTGATGCGCGACGGCGAGATCGTGCAGCTCGGCACCCCGGAGGAGATCGTCGCCAACCCGGCCGACGACTACGTCCGCGACTTCGTCCGCGACGTCCCCCGCGAGCAGGTCATCTCGGTGCGCCGCGCCATGCGCCCCGCCGAGGGCGACGAGGCCGAGTCCGGCCCGGCGCTCACCCCCGACACGCTGGTCGTCGACGCCATCGAGGCCGTCGCGCGCGGCGGCGCGCACTGCCGCGTCGTCGACGAGGGCCGCACCCTCGGCGTGGTCGACCACGCGCGGCTGCTCGCGGTGGTCGCCGGGATCGACAGCGATACCAAGGGCAAGGAGGTGACCGCCATATGAGTACCAGCACCACCCCTGCCCCCGCCCTCGACAAGACCGACGGCGCCGCCGCGGACACCCCCGCCCAAGGCCCCGCCCAGACCCCCGGCGCGCTGGCCCGGCTGACCGGCAGCCCGAAGCTGATGGCGCTGCTGGCGGCGGTGCTGGTCCTGGTCGTCAGCGCCGCCACGATCGGCGCCACCGCCTGGCCGGAAGCCCTCCAGGTCGACGTCAAGACGCCGCTGACCGACCTGAAGCACTGGCTCGACGACAACCGCGAGACCCATCCGGTCTTCCTCTACTTCCTGCTGCACGTCAGCAACTTCGCCGAGTCCTCCTACGAGTCGCTGGTCGACCTGTTCCTGTCGATGGGCTGGGTCGGCGTCACCCTCGCGGGCACGCTGACCGCCTGGGCCGCGGGCGGCGCCGACCGGTCGCGGCGCGCGCTGCGCACCGCCGCCACGGCCCTGGGCGTGTTCGCCGCCGTCGGCGTCCTCGACATGTGGGAATCCACGATGGAGACGCTGGCCCTGATGACCGTGGCGGTCCTCGCCTCGGCCGTCGTCGGCCTCCTCCTCGGCCTCGCCTCCGGGCTCTTCGACCGCTGCGAGAAGCTGCTGCGTCCCGTCTTCGACGCGATGCAGGTCATGCCCGCGTTCGCCTATCTGCTGCCGCTGATGCTGCTGTTCGACATCGGCACCGCGTCCGCGCTGATCGCCACGGTCATCTACGCCGCGCCGCCGATGGCCCGGCTCACCTCGCTCGGTCTGCGCGGCGCCGACCCGGCGGCCCTGGAGGCGTCCCTGTCGCTGGGGGCCAGCCCCTGGCAGCAGCTGATCACCGCGCGGCTGCCGCTGGCCCGCAAGCAGATGCTGCTCGGCCTCAACCAGACGATCATGATGTGTCTGTCGATGGTCGTGCTGGCGTCGCTGATCGGCGCCGGAGGCCTCGGCGACGAGATCTACACGGCGCTCTCCGGGCAGGACGTGGGCAGCGCGCTCACCGCGGGCACCTGCGTCGTCCTGGTCGCGGTCCTCCTGGACCGCACCACCGCGGCCGCGGGCGAGCGCCTCGACGCCGACACCACGGCGGGCGTCTCGCCGGTCTTCAAGACCCTGCGCCGCGGCGTATGGGGCCTGGTCCTGCTGGTCGTGGCCCTCTTCTCGTTCCTCGGCGCCCGGATCTCCACCGAGGTGTGGCCCGAGGCCTGGACGCTGGACATCACCGGCGAGCTGCAGACCGGCGCCGACTGGGTCGTCGACCACCTCGGCTCCGGCATCCCGCTCATCGGCGGCACCCTGACCTGGGCCGACGGCTTCGCCGAGCATGTACTCAACCCGCTCCGCGACGGCCTGGCCGCCTCCCCCTGGTGGGCCCTGGTGCTGCTGGTCGCCGTGATCGGCTGGATCGTCGGCACCTGGCGCGCGGCCCTCACCGGCACCCTGTGCCTCGCCGTGATCGGCGCGTTCGGCCTGTGGGGCCGCTCGATGGACACGCTCTCGCAGGTGCTCGCCGCACTGATCGTCACCGTCGTGGTCGGCGTGCTCGTCGGCGTGCTCGCCTCGTCCGTGCCGTGGGTGGAGCGGGCGCTGCGCCCGGTGCTCGACGTCATGCAGACCATGCCGCAGTTCGTGTACCTGATCCCGGTGATCGCCCTGGTCGGCCTGGGCCGCACCGCGGGCGTGCTGGCCGCCGTCCTGTACGCGGCCCCGGCCGTCATCCGGATCACCACCCAGGCCCTGAACCAGGTCGACCCGACGGTCCTGGAGGCCTCCAGGTCGCTGGGCTCCACCGGCAGGCAGCAGCTGCTGAAGGTGCGGCTGCCGATGGCCAGCAAGGGTCTCCTGGTCGGCGTCAACCAGGGCGTCGTCCTGGTGCTGTCGATGGTCGTCGTCGGCGGCATGGTCGGCGGCGGCGCGCTCGGCTACGACGTGGTCTACGGCCTCCAGAAGAGCGACCTCGCACGGGGTCTGCCCGCCGGAGTCGCCATCGTCTGCCTCGGCATCATGTTCGACCGGCTCTCCCAGCCGCGTCGCAAGACCGGTCAGCGCTGACCGCTTCCCCCCAGATCCCCCACCCCCACCCCCACATCCCCACCTTTACGGAAAGCTGAGAACTCTGATCATGAACAGCAAGCGGATACGCATCTCCCTCATCGCCGGTACCGCCGCGGTCGGCATGGTGGCGCTCAGCGCCTGCAGCGCCGCCGAGACCGGCGGCTCGTCCGCCGCGGGCAAGGTCACCCTGGCGCAGCCCGCCTGGGCCGGCGCCGAGGCCAACATCGCGGTGGCCAAGAAGCTGCTCGAGGACGAGCTGGACGTCGACGTCAAGGTCTCCCAGATGACCGAGGCCACCGCGTTCAAGGCCCTCAACAGCGGCAAGGCCGACGCCCTCCTGGAGGACTGGCACGGCAACCCCGAGGAGCTGAAGACGTACGTCGACGAGAAGAAGACGGTCGTCTCCGCGGGCAACCTCGGCGTCAAGGGCCACATCGGCTGGTACGTCCCGAAGTACTACGCCGACAAGCACCCCGACGTCACGAACTGGAAGAACCTCAACAAGTACGCCGAGGACTTCAAGACCTCCGAGAGCGGCGACAAGGGCCAGTTCATCGGCGCCGATCCGGGCTACTCGCAGCACGACACCGGCATCATCAAGAACCTGAAGCTCAACTTCAAGCACGTGCCGAGCGGCAACGAGGCCGCCCAGCAGAAGGAGATCGAGCGCCTCTACAAGGCGAAGAAGCCCTTCCTCACCTACTGGTGGGTCCCGCAGCTGCTGCAGAATCAGATCGACCTGGTCGAGGTCGAGCTGCCGGAGTACACCGAGGGCTGCAACGAGCCGGTGGAGGAGGCCGACTGCGGCTACCCGCAGGTCGACCTGGAGAAGTTCATGAGCAAGGACTTCAGCGACGGCGACAGCGACGCCGCGAAGTTCCTGAAGAACTTCGAGTGGTCGAACGAGGACCAGGACAAGGTCGTCACCTACATGAAGGTCGACAACATGAAGCCGGAGGACGCCGCCGCCAAGTGGATCAAGGAGAACAAGTCCACCTGGGAGCAGTGGATCCCGAAGAAGTAACGGCCCGCTGAACTGACAGCGCGCTGAACCGACCGGTGCCGGGCGCCCCCGCTGTGGGGGCGCCCCGCCCCCGGCGGGGCGGGCGGCGGGGCGGCTGGCCGGACTCCGGTCAGGCGGCGGACGCCGACCCCACGCGGCCCGCTCCGGCCGACCGCCCCGACCGGGGCCGGCCTGCCCCGGTCCGCCCCGTGCCGACCC
>NZ_JBTVYK010000094.1:0-14246 GCF_054788135.1 Streptomyces sp. O3 | reverse complement strand
GGCGCGCTCCGCGGCGCGGCGGGCGGCGCGGAGCGCGCGCGGCCCCGCGCACCGGAGCCCCGGCCGTTCCCGTTGCCCCTGCCCTTGACCTGGCCGGGACCGGAGCCGTGCTCGCCGAGCGCGGCGCGCGCCTGCGAGATCCGGATCGCCTCCATGGTCATGTCGTGCCGCATCTCGGAGCGGCTCCAGGCGCGCTCGGCGAGCTCCCACATGGTGGTGAGGTGCACCGGGTTGGTGCCCGTGGCCTCGGCCAGCGCGACCACGGCGCCCTTGGGCGGAAGCAGTCGGCCGTTGAGATACCGGTCCCAGGACGTCTTGCTGTAACCGGTGCGGTCCGACACCGCGGCGATGCTCAGCCCACTGCGGTCCACCAGCCGCCGCAGCTGACCGGCGAACTCGCGTACCTGAGGGTCCAGCTCCTCCGGCAGTGCCTTCCAGCGAGGCATTACTTCCCCCTTGTCCCCCATGTACGTGCCTGATATCCCCCGCGTGATGCTCTGCTCGCCCGCGATCCGGCTACCCACAGGGATGCGTGGAGCCAGGGTGTCAGTTCCCACGAAGGGGGGCGCACAGCAGCACTCGGCCAGGAACGTGCCCCGTCGCGCGCCACCTGACCAGCGACCAGTGTCCCACCACCGGCGAGTGCGACCACAGCGATACCCCTGGCTGTGACCACACAGTTGCGAACCCGCCGCTTTCGCCGCGGGAGCTAGGAAGGCCCGGACGCCCCGGACGCCCCGGACGACCCCGACGGCCTGGGCGGCTCGGGCGTGGTGGCTTCGCCGCCGAAGCACTCGCGCTGGCCGTCCCGTACCAGACAGGCCCTGACCTTGGACAGGTCGGCGCTGGCCGCCACGGCCATCGGCGTCGACAGCGCGGCCTGCTCGTCGAACCGGTCCCGCACCTCGCGGCGCTGGACCCGCGCGCCGGGGGCCGCGACCTCGACCCGGTCGCCTCGCTCGCCCCGGTCGATCCGCGCCCATACCGTGCCGCACGGCTGGGAGCGCCGGATCTTGATCACGGTGCCGCCCGTGAAGCGGCGCTCCGCCACGGTGCCCGGCGGGTCGACGCCGCTGGAGCAGCGGGTCGACTCCGGGTCCTTGCCGGTGCAGACCTCGCCCTCGCAGCTCGGCCTGAGCGCGGACTCCCGCGCCACCGCCGAGCCCCTGGCGGCCTGGCCGCCGTCGCCCAGGCCCCAGACGGCCAGCAGCACTCCGGTGGTGACCGCGGCCAGGCCGCCGATCACACCGGTGACGAACCCGACGGAGCGCCGTCCCGCGCGCCGGGGCGCGCCGGACGCGCCCGCCCGCCCCGCCGCACTCCCCGCACCACGCGCGTCACGGGCACCGCGTGCGTCACGTGCGTCGCCAGCCTCGCGCGGGTCACAGGAGCCGCGCGCACCACGTGCGTTACGCGCGCCATGCGCGTCACGGATATCACGGGCGTCACGCGTGCCGCTCGGGGCCTCGGGCGTCTGTGATGCCCCGCCGAGGCCGCCCGCGCGGCCGCTCCAGGTGGCCTCCGCCAGGTCCCACAGCGCCAGCGCCCTGGCCGGGCGTTCGCCCGCCAGCGCGCACAGCTGCTCGACCGCGCCGCGCGGCGGCAGCGCCTTGCCGTTGAGATAGCGCTCCCACGACGACTTGCTGTACGGGGTCCGCGCGGCGAGACCGGCCAGGCTCAGGCCGGTCGCCGTGCGCAGCTCCCGTAGCGTACGGGCGAGCTGGACGCATTCCACGGCCTGCTCGGGGCGGTTCACTCGCGGAGTACCTTCCAGGTGTCAGGACCCACCTTTCCGTCCACGGCGATGTTCGCCTGGTCCTGGAGCCGCCGGACCGCGCGCTCGGTGTTGTTGCCGAACGCGCCGTCGGTGCCTTCGGGCGAGAACTCGTGGTGCTCCAGCAGACATTGGGCCTCCACCACGGACCAGCGCGTGGACGTCTGCTCGATCAGCTCCGTACGGGTGCGGCTGTAGCCCGCGTAGAGGCGGCCGTCGTCGTCCCGCTCGACGTCGCACTCGTACGTCTTGCCCGGCTGGTACGTGAACTCGCCGAGCTCCGGGTGCGCCGGGCCGGTGTACGGCTTGGCGTCCGCGCCGTTGCCCGCGCCGCTGCCGCCGTCGTCCTGCCAGGGCGCCCAGAGGGCGAGGACGGCCAGCATCACCAGCGCGGTCGTCACGCTCGACGCGAGCATGGCCAGCCACGGCACGGACCGCCCGGCGTCGGCGCCGGTGCCGCCTGTGGCTGTGCCGCCTGTGGCCGAGTCCGCGGCTACGGCCGGGGCGGGGCCGGAGGCCGTGCCCTGGCCCGCCTCGGAACGGCCCGCCGCAGACTGGTCCGCGTCGAGCGGGTCGCCCTCGGGCCGATCGCCCTCGGGCCGGTCGGTCTCGGGTCCGTCGGTCTCGGGCCCGTCCGCGTCGGGCCGGTCGG
Organism: Streptomyces sp. O3; assembly: GCF_054788135.1. Taxonomy (NCBI): domain Bacteria; kingdom Bacillati; phylum Actinomycetota; class Actinomycetes; order Kitasatosporales; family Streptomycetaceae; genus Streptomyces; species Streptomyces sp. O3. Next base: position 11,820 of record NZ_JBTVYK010000094.1, on the reverse strand, counting down.
CCGAAGCCGCGCCGGATCCGGCCCGCCCGGCGTTCCAGGCCTCGGCGGCCACCTCGCGCTCGGCGAGCAACCTGGCCGGATCGGTGCCGCAGGTCCTGGCCAACGCCTCGACCGCCTCGGCGGGCGGCAGCGCCTTCCCGTTGAGATAGCGGTCCCAGGACGAGCGGCTGTACCCCGTCTTGGACGCCAGTGCCGCGAGCCCGAGACCGCTGTGGTCCTTGAGTCTGCGCAGCTGTACGACGAACTGCCGCGCTCGCGGATCGAGCGAGTCGGGCAGCCCCTTCCACCTAGACATGTTCCACCCCACGTCTTGGATCGCTTTGCCGCCGATGATGTCCGAACTTCCGCCTCCGGTTCCCGTGCCCCGCGTGGGCCGCGTCGGCGCAAGTGCCTTTCCAGCCTTCGGCGTTGCTCCGGTGCGCGGCGCGCCCGGCCGTCCCACCGTCCCACGCGTGCCGTCTCCGGCGGGACATCAGTACAGGTCAGAACCTGGGACGTCCCAACAACTCCCGGAATCCCCCAGTCCTCTGGCCACGCCGTGGAGTCGCGGGCAGAGTCAGCGGTGCACCGAGGGCGGCGCGGTCCACCCCGCGCCGCCCGGCCCATGACCGGTCCGCGGTCCACGGGGGGAGCGGTGGCGGTGGCCCGTCCTGCTCGGGGGAGAGGACGAGCCACCGCTACGCGCACGGGAGCGATACGGGTCAGCCGGGTCAGCCGGGTCAGCCGGGTCAGCGGATGGTGAACCGCAGCGCGTCGTCCAGGAACGGAATCCTGAGCACGGGGTCGGGCTGCGCCATCAGCGCGAGCAGCACGATCGCCACGCCGAACGCGCCGTACGTCAGGATGTCCGTGAAGCGCGACCGTACGGCCAGCATCCCGACCGCGGGCAGCGTCCAGCGCAGCGCGGCCCCGAGGAGCAGCGCCGCGCCGATCAGCACGGCTCCCGCGCGGAACACGTCGAACGCGGTGAGCAACAGGCCGAGCCCGGCGGTGCCGAGTACCAGCAGCATCGGCCACTGCCGCGCGGGCGCCGGAGCGGCGCTGGGGGCGACCCGGCCGCCCCCCTCGGGCCGAGCGGTATCCCGCGTCACCGGGGGAAACCGCCGCGAACCCCCCACACCCGGCCCCGCGCCGGGACCGACGTCCCGCCCCGCGTCCGGAGCAGTGTCCGGGGCGGTGTCCGCCCCCGGCTCCGCGGCCGCAGGCGTGCCGCCGGTCGCGCCCTGGGCGGTGTCCGGGCGCGGGCCCCGCGGCGTGGGCTTCGGCGGCGGGGAGCCGGAATCCGAAGGGGCCGCGGGGTCCGGGGGCGGGTCGGCCGTCGCGTTCACGGGCTGGTCTCTCTCTCCTGGTCAGGCGGCAACGTTCGCCGCGCGCTCGGCCGCCTCGACCACGTTGACCAGGAGCAGCGCTCGGGTCATCGGGCCGACCCCGCCGGGATTCGGCGAGATCCAGCCCGCGACCTCGGCGACTTTGGGGTGCACATCCCCGACGATCTTCCCGCTCTCGTCCCGGCTGACGCCGACGTCGAGCACGGCCGCGCCCGGCCGGACGTCCTCCGGCTTGATCAGGTGCGGCGAGCCCGCCGCGGCCACGATGATGTCCGCCTGTCGCAGCTGCGCGGCGAGGTCGCGGGTGCCCGTGTGGCACTGCGTCACCGTCGCGTTCTCGGACTTGCGCGTGAGCAGCAGCGGCAGCGACCGCCCGATGGTAATGCCCCGGCCGACGACCACCACGTGCGCGCCGTTCAGCTCGACGTCGTACTGCCGCAGCAGCCGGATGACGCCGTTCGGGGTGCAGGGCAGCGGCGCGGGCTCCTTCAGGACCAGGCGGCCGAGGTTGGTCGGGTGCAGGCCGTCCGCGTCCTTGGCCGGGTCCATCAGCTCCAGGATGCGGTTCTCGTCGATGCCCTTGGGGAGCGGGAGCTGCACGATGTACCCGGTGCACGCCGGGTCGTCGTTCAGCTCGCGCACGACGGCCTCGATCTCCTCCTGCGTCGCCGTGGCGGGCAGCTCGCGCTGGATCGAGGCGATGCCCACCTGGGCGCAGTCGCGGTGCTTGCCCGCCACGTACTTCTGGCTGCCGGGGTCCTCACCCACCAGCACGGTGCCGAGTCCGGGGACGATGCCCCGCGCCTTGAGTGCGGCCACTCGCTGCGCGAGGTCGGCCTTGATCGCGGCCGCGGTGGCCTTGCCATCGAGAATCTGGGCGCTCATGGCCCCATCCTCGCGGATGAACCGGCTCTGGCTCCAATTGCCCGCCTGCCGGACGCGAAGTTCCCCACACCAGGCCCGCTTTGTCATGGTTGGCTATGTTGCACTTACGCAACACGGTCCCTCCAGGCTGGACAAAGTCGCCGCGCCTTTAGAACGATGACCGCGCGCAGTGCCGCGGGCAGTGCCGGGGGGACGGACACACCGCTCAAGCTCCTCCGTACGGAACCGCGCAGTCCCCGCACTTCATCGGAGGAAACACAGTCATGGCTTACGGCGACCCCAACAACCCCTACGGCCAGCAGCAGCCGCCGCAGGGCCAGCCCGGATACGGCCAGCCGCAGGCCCCGCAGGGCGTTCCGCCCCAGCAGGGTTACCCGCAGCAGCCCGGCTACCCGCAGCAGCCGGGCCAGCCGTACGGCGCGTACCCGCAGCAGGCCGGCCAGCCCTACGGCGCGTACCCGCAGGGTGCCGCGTACGGCGGCGTGCCCCCGTACGCCCACTGGGGCCTGCGGGCCGGTGCGCTCGTGATCGACGGGCTCGTCATCACGGCCGCGTACATCCCGGCGATCGTCGGGGCGGCGATCGGCGACGCCGTCGGCGCCATCATCTCGCTGCTCGGGCTCGTGGCGGTCTTCGGTGTGATCATCTGGATGCTGGTGCAGGAGGGCAAGACCGGCCAGACCATCGGCAAGAAGACCATGGGCATCCGCCTGCTCCGCGAGACCACCGGCCAGCCGCTCGGCTTCGGCATGGCCTTCGTCCGCCGTATCGCCCACTTCCTCGACAGCATGGCCTGCTACCTCGGCTGGCTCTGGCCGCTGTGGGACGACAAGAAGCAGACCTTCGCCGACAAGGTGTGCGGCTCGGTGGTCATCAAGAGCTGACGCCCCCGCGCGATCCCGTCGGGCCGTGCCGCTCTCGTGTGACGAGGGCGGCACGGCCTGTTTCCGGCTCCGGCCGGGCGCCCGATCCGGGACGTCGGATCCGGGACGTCGGATCCGGGACGTCGGATCCGGGACGTCGGATCCGGGACGTCGGATGAACGCGCGGCGAACGCCGCATGAAGGTTCCGGACCGGTTCCGGACGGTCCTGCCGCCAGCGCCGTACCTCGCGTCACAGAGGCAAGACGATCCACCGCACGCCCCTCTACTCTGTGCACCTGTGGAGCCGGAGGCCGGAGGCCGGAGGAGGGACGACGCCCCATGTACAGCATCATCGTGGTGCCACCGCGACTTGGCACCGGAGCCCACACGGCGCCGAACGCCGCGTCGGGCACCGCATCGGACGCCGCATCGGACGCCGCGCCGGAGACCGTGTCCGACCCCGCGGCCGGAGCCAGCGGGCAGCTCAGGCTCGCGCCCGGTGACCGTCTGACCTTCGGCCGGTCCGTGCCGGACGACGGCCTGACGATCTCCCACGAAGGGGTCCCCCGGCTCGCGGGCGAGATCGCCGCGCAGGGCGCCTTCTGGATCCTGAGCAACTTCAGCGGCACACAGACGTACGTGGTGGAGAACCCGGAGGGGGCCGGAGAGCACATCAAGGTGGCGCCAGGACGCCTGGACGCCCCCGTGCCGTTCGAGTTCTCGCGCGTGGTGCTGCCCGCGGCGGGCGAACTCCTCGGCTTCGACGTCTGGGCGCCCCGCCACGCCTACGGCGGCCCCGCGCGCCCCGGACTCTCCGGCGCGACCACCGCCCCGGCCTTCGCGCTCGACTGCACCAAGCGCTATTTCGCGGTACTAGCCGCCCTGTGCGAGCCCAGACTGCGCGGCGCGCCGCACGCCCCGCTGCCGACCGTCGACCAGGTCGTCGAGCGACTCCGCCCCAGCTGGCCCGCGGCGAACCGTTCCTCCGTGTACTGGAACATCGACTACCTGGCCGTGAAGCTCCGCCTGAAGCCCGCACCCGACACCCTGGAGCCGGGTCCGCGCCTCAACGGCAAGAAGGAGTCCCTGGTCTCGCTCGCGCTGCGCTTCGACCTGGTGCGCGAGTGCGATCTGGTGGTGCTCGGCGCCGTACCCAGCGGGGCGGCGAGACCGAGCGAGGCGACGAGATGAGCGGCCGCGGCGCGGACCAGCCGCCCACCGTGCCGGTGCCGAAGGGGTACCGGGTCGGCGGCTGGGAGGTACGCGAGGCGCTCGCGTCGGGCGCGTTCGGCAGCGTGTACGCGGCCCGACGCACCACAGCCGGCACAGCCAGCCCCTCCGGTGGCGGCCTCCCCCGCGACGGTCACCCCCACCCCGGTGACGGCCTGCCCGACGGCGGGCTGCCCGACGACGGGCTGCCCGAGACCGCCGCGCTCAAGTTCCTGCCCACCGGCACCCACACCCCACGCCAGCTCACCCACCTGCGCGAACTCGCCGAACGCGAAGTCGACCTGCTCCGCAGACTCCGCTCCCCCCGCCTGATCCGCATGTACCAGACCCTCACCGTCGACGACCCGGACCACCCCGAACTCGACGGCGCCACCGTCCTCGTACTCGAACAGGCCACCGGCTCCCTGGACGGCCTCCTCGCCCACTCCCCCACACCGGACTCGGGCCCCGCGCTCCTCGCCCAGATCTGCGAGGGCCTGCACCAACTCCACCACGCGGGCTGGATACACGGCGACCTCAAACCCGCCAACGTCCTCCTCATGCCCGACCACACCACCCGCCTCGCCGACTTCAACATGGCCGCCGAACTCGACGGCAACACCCACGCCTACACCCCCGCCTTCTCCACCCCCGACTACACCCCACCCGAACTCCTCTGGGCCGACATCACCGAACACGGCCAACAAATCCGCCCCACCGCCGACATCTGGGCCTTCGGCGTACTCGCCCACCTCGTCCTCACCGGCTCCTACCCTCTGCCAGGCGGCACGTCCGGAGCCCGTTCCGAAGCGGCGGTGCGCTACGCGCGCGGCATCGACGAGCTGCGCCTGTCCCCCGAACTCCCCGACGCCTGGCGGGACATCATCACCGACTGTCTCGCCCGCACCCACACCGAACGCACCACCCGCACCACCGACACCGCCACCCTGCTCCGCCGCGTCGAACACGCCGCAGACACCCCCCGCTCCCCCAGACTCCCCCGGCTCCGGCCCCTCCGATGGCGGCGTCCCGCCCTGGCGCTGGCGCTCGCGTCGCTGTTCCTTGGGGCGGCCACACTGGCGTACACACAGCGCGGTGACACCGTGACGTACGGGTACCACGACTGCCCCAAGGGTTCGGTGTGCTTCTTCAGCGAGCCCAACGGCAATGGGGAGATGTGCAGTTGGGAGGGAGACGACGAGGACTGGCTCGCGGGCGACGAGCGTTGCGCGTGGACCCGCGACCGGCCCGTGAAGTCCATCTTCAACAACAGCCACGACCCCGCCGAACTCGCGGGCGTGGCGTACTACCGTGGCGCCGACTTCACCCCGGCCGGCTTCGACCTCACCCGAGACAGCCGCCGGACCGGCTGCACCTCCGCCCGCAGCCAGGGCAACCTGGCGGGAACGTACGCGCCGCGCTCCCACCGCTGGGTCGAGCGCTGCTGAGCGCGCGCCGCCGGGCCGACCCTGAGAAGTTCTAGGTACCGCCGGTCTCGCTTTTCGGCCACAGTGGAAGTGCGTCACGACGGGGGGTGGCGCACATCGGGGGAGTAGGTGACACCACAGGCCACGCGGCCCTGTGCGTCCGGCCGCGGTGACCGTCAAGGTCACCGCGGCCGACTGCTGACCGTCTACGCGACCGGCCCGCGGACCTGGAGCCCCCGGCCGGTGAGCTGACGGCCCGGCCTTCGCCATCGACCGCGCCAAGCGCTATCACGCGGTACTCGCCGCGCGGATCCGGCCTGCTCAAGGCCTGGCCCTGACCTATCTGACAGGATTCCACGGGCCGTTCACCGCGCTGGTGAGCCGCCAACTCACTCCAGCCAGCGATGCCTTAAGGACGACCATGCCCTCTCAGGACGCAGCACCCCCGGCGGTCAGTGGAGGCACCGGGCCCTCCGGGTCCCCGGCCGGGCCGTCCCGCAGGCAGGCCGTCGTGCGGGGCATGGTGCCCATCCTCATCGCGGCGGCCACCTGGGGCACCACCGGCACCGCCGCGAGCTTCGCCCCTTCTGACGCCTCTCCCCTCGCCGTCGGCGCCGTCACCATGGGCGGCGGCGGGCTGATCCTGCTCGCGATAGCCGGGCGCTCGGTGCGCCCGCTGCTGCGCGGCGGACGGCAGCCGCTGCCGGTCCTCGCCCTGGGCGCGATAGCCGTGGCGATCTACCCACTGGCCTTCTACACCTCCATGTCGCTGGCCGGGGTGGCGATCGGCACGGTCGTCACCATCGGCTCATCGCCGGTCTTCGCCGCACTCATCGAGCGGCTGCTGGACGGCACCCGGCTGAGCCTGAAGTGGACCGCGGCCACCGCCTTGACGATCGCGGGCGCGGCCCTGCTGGTGATCGGCCACGCCCCGCCGCAAGACCGGCAGCAGACCACCACCGCCACCGTGACAGGGCTGGCGCTCGGGCTGCTGGCGGGCCTGACCTACGCGGGCTACTCGTACGCCGCCGCCCGGCTGATGCGCCGCGGCGCGCCGTCCCGCCCGGTGATGGGGCTGATGTTCGGCGGCGGCGCGATCCTGCTGCTGCCCGTCCTCGTGACCACCGGCGGGCCGCTGCTGAGCACCGGACAGGGCCTGGCGGTCGCCGGGTACCTCATCCTGGTGCCGATGTCACTGGCGTACGTCCTCTTCGGCATCGGCCTGGCGCGAGTACGGGCCAGCCAGGCGACCACCATCAGCCTCGTCGAGCCGGTGATCGCCGCCGTGCTGAGCGTCGTCGTGGTCGGCGAACACCTCGCACCGGTCGCCTGGGGCGGCATGGCCCTGGTCGGCCTGGGCCTCCTACTGATCGGCAACGACGCCTAGGCAGCGGAGAGCCGGAGACGCCGCCGACCGGGATCTGGCACCGCTCGTAGGTGCCAGCGCAAGCCGCACCGCCGATGGGCCGTCAGCGAGTTGACGGCCCATCGGCCGGGTCAGGAGCGACGCGCCCGGCGGCTCGGCCGCGTCAGTGGAAGAAGTGCCGCGTGCCCGTGAAGTACATCGTCACGCCCGCCTTCTTCGCGGCCTCGACGACCTGCTCGTCGCGGACCGAACCGCCCGGCTGCACCACGGCCCTGACCCCGGCGGCGGTGAGGATCTCCAGCCCGTCCGGGAACGGGAAGAAGGCGTCGGAGGCCGCGTACGCGCCACGGGCCCGCTCCTCGCCCGCCCGCTCGACGGCGAGCTTCGCGGAGTCCACCCGGTTGACCTGGCCCATCCCCACGCCGACCGAAGCGCCGTCCCTGGCCAGCAGGATCGCGTTGGACTTCACCGCGCGGCAGGCCTTCCAGGCGAACGCCAGCTCGCCCAGCTCGTCGGCGTCCAGCGCCTCGCCGGTGGCGAGGGTCCAGTTCGCCGGGTCGTCGCCCTCGGCCTGGAAGACGTCGAGGTGCTGGACGACGGCGCCGCCGGAGATGGGCTTGATGTCGTCGATCATCGCGGCGGGGTAGCCGTCGACCTTCAGGACCCGGATGTTCTTCTTCCGGGCCAGCACCTCGACGGCCCCGTCCTCGAAGTCCGGCGCGGCGATGACCTCGGTGAAGATCTCCGCGACCTGCTCGGCCATGGCCACGGACACCGGACGGTTCACGGCGATCACGCCGCCGAACGCGGACAGCGGGTCGCAGGCGTGCGCCTTGCGGTGCGCCTCGGCGACGTCCGCGCCGAGCGCGATGCCGCACGGGTTGGCGTGCTTGATGATCGCGACGCAGGGCGCCTCGTGGTCGAAGGCGGCGCGCCGGGCCGCCTCGGTGTCCACGTAGTTGTTGAACGACATCTCCTTGCCGTGCAGCTGCTCGGCGTTGGCGAGCCCGCCGCGCAGGCCGTCGGTGTAGAGCGCGGCGCTCTGGTGCGGGTTCTCGCCGTAGCGCAGGGACGACGTACGCTCCCATGTCTTGCCGAGGAACTCCGGAAGCTCCGCCTCCTCGTCGGCCGCGTAGCTGTCGGTGAACCAGGAGGCCACCGCCACGTCGTACGCGGCCGTGTGCTGGAACGCCTCGGCGGCGAGCCGCTTGCGGGCGGTGAGGTCGAAGCCGCCGCTCCGGGCCGCGGTCAGCACGTCCGCGTACCGCTCGGGGCTGGTGACCACGGCCACGGACGGGTGGTTCTTGGCGGCGGCGCGGACCATCGAGGGGCCGCCGATGTCGATCTGCTCGACGCACGCGTCGGCGGACGCGCCGGAGGCGACGGTCTCCTTGAAGGGGTAGAGGTTCACGACCACCAGGTCGAAGGGCTCCACGCCCAGCTCGGCGAGCTGCTCGCGGTGGGCGTCCAGGCGCAGGTCGGCGAGGATGCCCGCGTGCACGCGCGGGTGCAGGGTCTTGACCCGGCCGTCCAGGCACTCGGGGAAGCCGGTGAGCTCCTCGACCTTGGTGACCGGGACCCCGGCAGCGGCGATCTTCGCGGCGGTCGACCCGGTGGAGACGAGCTGGACACCCGCCTCGTGCAGGCCTCGGGTGAGCTCTTCGAGCCCCGTCTTGTCGTAGACGCTGACCAGGGCGCGGCGGATGGGCCGCTTGTTCGTGCCCTCGGCGGACTGCGTGCCCTCGGCGGACTTCGTACCTTCGGCGGTCACGGGATGGAAACCTTTCGTCCCTCAATGCGGTAGCCGTGCCGGGCCAGACGCCCCACGACCTCGACGAGCAGGCGGCGCTCGACTTCCTTGATGCGCTCGTGGAGCGCGGCACCGTCGTCCTCGTGGTCCTCGCTGCGGACCTCGACCACGCCCTGCGCGATGATCGGGCCGGTGTCGACGCCGTCGTCGACGAAGTGGACGGTGCAGCCGGTGACCTTCACGCCGTACGCGAGCGCGTCGCGCACGCCGTGGGCCCCCGGAAAACTGGGCAGCAGGGCGGGGTGGGTGTTGATCACGCGCCCGCCGAACCGGGCGAGGAAGTGCTTCCCCAGGATCTTCATGAAACCGGCCGACACGACCAGGTCAGGCGCGTACGCGGCGGTGGCCTCGGTCAGCGCACGGTCCCAGGCCTCGCGGCTCTCGTGGTCCTTCATCTGGCAGACGAAGGTGGGCACCCCGGCGCGCTCCGCGCGCTCCAGACCGGCGATGCGCTCCCGGTCGGCACCGACGGCCACGATCTCGGCGCCGTAGAGCGCCGCGCCCTCGTTGGCGATGGCGTCAAGCAGGGCCTGGAGGTTGGTACCGGAGCCGGAGACCAGCACGACGAGACGGGTCGGGGAGGAGGGGGAGGCCACGGCGGGGCCCTTTCGTGGATCTCTGAGAGCGACGGACACACTCGGTCGACGGGTCGATTGTGCGGTCGTACGAATGCATCGCATGCCCCGATACGGGGAACTCTACGAACCGGCCGACCGTCAGCAACGATACCGGCACACCAGCCCGCCCCCACGGGACGGGGGCGGGGCCGGAGGGTAGCGTCTGGGGAGCAAGCGCTACCGCACACCGACGACAGCCTCAACTAGGGGAAGACGCACACCTGATGCCGGACCGACAGCCCTCACCCTTGTCCTCCACTCCGCAGGGCGAGCCCGCGCCGGGCTCATCTCAGGGACCCGAGGACCCGCAGGGACCCGAGGACCCGCAGGGGCAACAGGGCTCGCAGGGACAACAGGGCTCGCAGGGGCAACAGGGCTCGCAGGGTGACGACAACCCCTTCGCCGCGCCGCCCGAGGGCCGCCCCGATCAGCCCTGGCGGCCCCGGCACCCGGCGGGCGCGGACACGGGCGAGGGCTCGGGCTCGGGCCAAGGGTCAGACGCAGGTTCGGGCTCGGACGGGCAGCCCCGCGGGCTCGGACGGTGGAGCAGCCGCCAGCCCGGCCGCTCCTCCGGCGGCTTCGGCGAGCGGCCCAGCCCGCAGAACGGCGACCAGAACGGACCCGGCGGCTCCGGCAAGCGCTGGGACCCCACTGACCCCGTCCAGCGGCGCGCCCGGTACGCCCTGCTCGCGGGCATGTGGGGCTTCTTCTTCGCCCTCTTCGGCTGGCCGTACGTCGCGCTGTTCCTGGGGGCGTTCGCGCTGTACTGGGGCATCGGCTCGCTGCGCGCCAAGCCGCGCGCCGCCGACCCGGACGCCCCCGCCGCACCGGCCAAGGCGGCGCAGAAGGCCCCGCAGACGACCGCGGCGGTGGCCGGGCTGATCACGGGAGTGCTCGCGCTCTCGATCGTCGCCGCGACGTTCACGGCGCAGATCGTGTACCGCGACTACTACACGTGCGTGAACGACGCCCTGACCAGCACGGCGAAGGAGTCCTGCGAGTCCCTCCTGCCCAAGCAGCTCCGCCCCCTCCTGGGCGAGCAGGACTGACGCCCTCAACCCGGCCCGGCTGAATTCCAGCCCGGCCGGCGTTTGAGGCCGTCTTCTTCGCCGTCCGCAGGACTAGCTGAACCCCAGCCCGCCCGCCGTTTGAGGCCGTCTTCTTCGCCGTCCGCAGGACTAGCTGAGCCCCAGCCCGGCCGGCGTTTGAGGCCATCTTTTTCGCCGTCCGCAGGACTAGCTGAGCCCCAGCCCGGCCGGCGTTTGAGGCCATCTTTTTCGCCGTCCGCAGGACTTTCGGGAAGGGGCGGGGTGGGGGATGACTCCTTGACCTCAGCCCCCGCCCCGAGAAAGTCGAACGGCTCGAAGTCCGAGCCGACATCGGCGTCGGGCACGGACTCACCCACGACAGCGGGCACGGCCGCAGGCACGGCCGCAGGCACGGCAGCGGGCACGGCCACGGACCCAGGCGGCCGAGACCCCCGCACCCGCAGCCGCACCCGCGCCCTCACCCGGCCAAAGCCACCCCACCCCCACCACCACCGCACCGCCGCCGCCCCCGGCACCCCCACGACCGCCACCCACCCCATCGCCGCTCCCCCGGCCTGCCACCACACCGGCCCGAACGAGGCCAGCCCCCCGGTCCCGAGCGCCCCGCCCGAGGCCGCCGCGAGCCCCGCGACCAGCACCCCGCACAGCCCCGCCGCGAGCAGCGTCACCAGCGCCGCCTCCCCCGGCGACGCGTGGGAACCCCGCACCACACACCACGCGACGCTCACCCCCGCCGCGACGGCGAGCCCACCCGCCGCCCAGTTCCACGGCGTACCGCCCCCCGCGTCCGGCACGGCGGCCAGCAGGGGAAACGGCGGAAGCGCCGCGTCGGGCGCCGCCAGCGGCCAGGCGACGCCCCCCGTGCCGAGCGTGAAGCCGGGGCCGAGCCCGTACGAGGCCCCCCACACCATCGCGTTCGGCAGCAGCGCGAGCACCAGCAGCAGCACCGCGAACCGCCCCGACCAGACCCCCGTGATCTGCGCGAACGCCTGCTGCGCCGCCCCGAGATGCCACACCAGGGACACCGCGACCAGCAGGGCGCCGCCGCCGAGCAGGGTCAGCGTCCCGGCCACGGCGGCCCGCCCGGCGACGGACACGCGACGCCGCCCGAACACCCCGCGCACCCTCTCGGGCAGCGCTGCGGCGGCCCGCCGCAGCACGGGCGGCACGGGCCCCCGCGGGCGGCCGGGCCCCGGTCTCTTATACACATCTCCCAGCCCACCAGACGCTACAGGTCAGCGCGGATGGCGGCTGGGGGGGGACAA
>NZ_JBTVYK010000093.1:0-14307 GCF_054788135.1 Streptomyces sp. O3 | reverse complement strand
CCCCCGCGTACACCACTAACCGCCCCCCCGGGGGGGGGGGGGGGGGGGGGGGGGGGGGGGGGCCGGGGGGGGCGCCCCGGGGTGACGGGGGGCCCGCCCTCAGGGGTGCGTCGCGTCCTAGCCGGCCGCGGCGGGACGGTTGGGCTTGAGGGTCCACAGGACGGTCATCTCGCCGGTCACCGTACCGGCCTCGTCCTCGATCGCGATGGCCACCGGGAACTCGGGGCGCTGGCCCGCGTCCAGCTCCGCGACCACGTCGGCGGCCGGGCGGCCGAGCGTCGCGGTGGCGGTCACCGGGCCCATGGCGAGCTTCTTGTACGCGATGTCGGCGCTGACCGCGAGCGGCACGGCCCGCGAGAGCTGCGCGCCGAAGGCCGCGAGCACGATCGCCCCGCTCGCGGACTCCCCCAGGGTGAACATGGCTCCGGCGTGCGGCCCGCCGACGTGGTTGTGGTAGTCCGGCTGGTCCGGCAGCCGGAGTACGGCACGCTCGGGGGCGGTCTCGACGAACTCGAGATTCAGGGTCCGGGCCATCGGCACGGTGGCGGCGAGCATCTCGCCGATCGACATCTGGTCAGCGCTCATACGGCGATGTTACCCACCAGTAGGAGTCCTTGGCCATCCCCGTCGACCAGGGAACGGCCCGGAGGACGGCCCAGGGAACACTTGTACCGACCACGTCACAAGGCAGGGGCGGCGATGGCACCGCATTCCCCACCCCTCTATCGTTCTCGCCATGTGGCCAGGACAGCAGCCGCCCGGGGGCGAGCAGAACCCGCAGGACCAGAACCAGAATCCCTACACCCAGCCGGGGTACCAACAGCAGAACCCGTACACCCAGCCGGGGTACCAGCAGCCCGGCGCCCAACAGCAGCCCGGCGCCCAGCAGGGCCAGGGACAGTGGAACGCGCCGACCGCGCCGATGGGCGCTGTGGGGTCGCCGTCGGGCGGCGACCGCAAGAAAACGACGATCGTCGCCATCGTCGCGGCGACCGCCGTCGTCGTGGCGGCGGGGGTCACCGGCTTTCTGGTGTTCGGCGGGGACGACGACGACACGAAGGACGAGTCCAAGGGCAAGGAGCAGGTCAAGGCCTCCCCGACGGCCTCGCAGGACCCGAGCCCCGACGCGTCGGAGTCGACTGAGGAGCCGGAGGAGGAGGACAACCCGCGCGGCACCGAGGACGACATCAAGCCCCAGATCAAGGGCTGGAAGGTCGTGGTCAACCCCAAGCACGGCACCGCCTTCGATGTACCGCCGGAGTGGGAGGTCGACAGCCCCGGCGTGTTCTACGGCTACGAGAAGGACGGCGCCAAGCTCGGCGACAAGCCCATCATCGGGATGTCGGCGCCCGCCTACTACAAGAGCAAGTGGTGCGGCGACGACCCGGACAAGGACGGCAAGACCAACTACACCCGGCTCGCCGTGACCGGCACCAAGGGCGCCAACGGCGCCAAGGACACCAACCAGGTCGCGGTGAACCAGGTGCCCTGGTGGGTGTTCGGCGGCTACACGCAGCCCGACAAGAAGAGCATCACCTTCGACAAGAAGGCCAAGCCCTACACCACCGAGGCGGGCATCGAGGGCAAATACGCGTGGGCCCGGTCGAAGAACACGCCGCAGAAGGGCAAGTGCGACTCGGACGGCAAGGCGATCACCTTCGGCTTCAAGAACAGCAAGGGTGACTTCGTGGCGTGGAGCCTGCACGGCGCGACCGGCGTCGATGACGAGCTCCCGGACGAGACCATCATGAAGATCATGAGCACCGTCCGCCTCTCCGACGCGGACGAGTCCGCCGACTAGAGCCCGTCCGACGGTCCGGCAGTCCGGCGGACCAGGCCTTGGCCTGGTCCGCCGGACCAGGCCTTGGCGTCAGCCGATGCCGAAGGCCCCGCCGGGCGGCTCGGGCGAGGGCACCGCGTCCTCGTCCCGCACCGCCGCCGCGTCCCCACCGCGGCGGCGCAGCGCCTCACCCCGCTCCACACGGGCGGGGAACGCGTCGGCGGCGGTGCGGCGGGCCAGCGCGGCGGTGTCGAGTTCGCGGTGCGCGGCGACCAGGATCGCGTTGCCGAAGCGGCGGCCGCGCAGCACGGCCGGTTCCGCGATCAGCGCGAGGTGCGCGAACACCTGCTGGAATGTCGCGAGTTGGGACCGGAGAAAGGCGAAGGGCGCGCCGTCCGCGAGGTTCGCGGCGTAGACGCCCGTCGGGCGCAGCACCCGCTCGGCCTCGCGCGCGTACGCCAGCGTGGTCAGATGCGCGGGCACGCGGGAGCCGCCGAAGACGTCGCCGACCACGACGTCGGCGCTGTCGGCGGGGGCCGCCGCGAGCCAGCCGCGGGCGTCCGCGCGGTGGGTGCGGACGCCGTCCGCCGGATCGAGCGGCAGATGCGCGGCGACGAGGTCGAGCAGGCCCCGGTCCGCCTCGACGACGTCCTGCCGTGACCCCGGCCGGGTCGCGGCGAGATAGCGCGGCAGGGTCAGGGCGCCGCCGCCCAGGTGCACGACGTCCAGGGGGCGTCCCGGCTCGGCGGCGAGGTCCAGGACGTGGGCGAGTCTGCGCGCGTACTCGAACTCCAGGTGCGTGGGGTCGTCCAGGTCCACGTACGACTGGGGCGCGCCGTCGACGGTGAGCAGCCAGGCCCGCGCCCGGTCCACGTCGGGCATCAGCTTGGCCGTGCCGTGGTCCACGGCACGCGTCACGGGTATCGGCTCGTCCACCGCTCCATTGTGCCGGGCGCGGAGATCGGGGCCCGCCGTCGGCCGGGCGGTTCCGTGGGGCGGTTCCGTGGGGCAGTTCTGTGGGGCGGTTCCCGTGGGGCGGTTCCCGTGGAGGGCATGAGAAGCCCCATACGGCGATCACACAGAGGGTTCGGATACTCTCCCCGGATGCTCGCCCCCGTCCCCCGGCCCGCGCCCACGGGCCTCGCCGCACGCTGTGCCGACGTCCTGTTCTCCCCCCGGTCGCGGCTGCTGCTGCTCGGCGTGCTGCTCGCCTGCGCGGGGGCGGCGGTGCTCGTGTTCGAGCCGCAGCGGCTACTCGTGGACGGCTGGCCGCCCCGGATGAACGGGGCCGCCGCGGTCGTGTTCTTCGCGGTGGCGTACGGCGTGTGCACGGCGGCGTTCGTGCCGCGGCCGCTGCTCAACCTCGCGGCGGGCGCGCTGTTCGGCTCGCAGGCGGGCCTGGCCGGGGCGCTCGCCGGCACGGTGATCGGCGCCGGGATCGCGTTCGGCCTCGGCCGGGTGCTCGGGCAGGAGGCGCTGCGGCCGCTGCTGCGCGGGCGCTGGGTGCGCGCCGTGGACGGGCAGCTCAGTCGGCACGGCTTCCGGTCGATGCTCGCCGCCCGGCTGTTTCCGGGGGTGCCGTTCTGGGCCGCGAACTACTGCGCCGCGGTCTCCCGTATGCGCCCGGAGTCCTTTCTGCTGGCCACGGCCCTGGGGTCGATACCCAACACCTCGGCGTACGTGATCGCGGGCAGCCGGGCCACCACGCCGACCTCACCCGTGTTCCTGATCGCGATGGGGTTCATCGCCGTGACCGGTCTCGCTGGCCTGGTGGTGGCCTGGTGCAAGCGGCACCGGCTGCGGGCCGCGCGCTGACCCGTACGACGGGCTCCGGGATCCGCGCGGCGGACTGCGGGATCCGCCGACGGGCTCCGTCGGCGGGCTCCGTCGGCGGGCTCCGGGCCGGGTGCGGGCCAGGGGGCTCGGCACGGTCCCGACATCTTCGGACGGTACGCTGCGCACCGGCGGGGAGGCGCTCCTCTCCCCCATCTGACCAATTCCGCACGACGTCCGGCCTGCGCGTGCGCGCGGGCCGACGCATGACCAATCCGGGACGGCACAGGCCCCATGAGCTGGTTCGAATCATTCATCCTCGGACTCGTCCAGGGGCTCAGTGAGTTCCTCCCCATCTCCTCCAGCGCCCATCTGCGGCTGACGGCCGCCTTCGCGGGCTGGGAGGATCCGGGGGCCGCGTTCACGGCCATCAGCCAGATCGGC
This sequence comes from Streptomyces sp. O3, assembly GCF_054788135.1. Taxonomy (NCBI): domain Bacteria; kingdom Bacillati; phylum Actinomycetota; class Actinomycetes; order Kitasatosporales; family Streptomycetaceae; genus Streptomyces; species Streptomyces sp. O3. Next base: position 10,310 of record NZ_JBTVYK010000093.1, on the reverse strand, counting down.
ACCGAGGCGGCCGTGCTGATCTACTTCCGCAAGGACATCGGGCGCATCCTCTCCGCCTGGACCCGCTCGCTCACGGACAAGGCGATGCGCGCCGACCACGACGCCCAGATGGGCTGGCTGGTCATCGTGGGCTCGATCCCGATCGGCGTGCTCGGCCTCACCCTCAAGGACCACATCGAGGGCCCGTTCCGCGACCTGCGGCTGATCGCCACGACCCTGATCGCCCTGGGCATCGTCCTGGGCGTCGCGGACCGTCTCGCGGCCCGCGACGAGACCGGCGGCAAGCACCGTGCCGTGAAGCAGCGCAAGACCCTCGCCGACCTCGGCGTCCGGGACGGCCTGATCTTCGGCCTCTGCCAGGCGATGGCCCTGGTCCCCGGTGTGTCCCGGTCGGGCGCCACGATCAGCGGCGGCCTGCTGATGGGCTACACCCGCGAGTCCGCGGCCCGCTACTCCTTCCTGCTGGCCATCCCGGCGGTGCTCGCGTCCGGCGTGTTCGAGCTGAGAGAGGTCGGCGAGGGCCATGTCTCCTGGGGTCCGACCATCTTCGCGACGCTCGTCGCCTTCTGCGTGGGATACGCGGTGATCGCCTGGTTCATGAAGTTCATCACGACGAAGTCCTTCATGCCGTTCGTCTGGTACCGGATCATCCTCGGCATCGTGCTGTTCGCGCTGGTGGGAGCCGGTGTCCTCGACCCGGCGGCGGGCGAGTCGGGCGGCTGAAGCGGCTGGGCCGCACAGGTAGCGCTATCGAGCATTTCCTAGCGCCTGATTGCAGCACCACGCCATGATCATCTCCCACTCGCCTCCCACTCATCTCCCACCGGGGAGGCGGGATACGCCCCACTAGGACGTGTGCGTCCGCAAAGTAGGGGATGACGCGGTGCAGGCGGGCGGCAGAGGCGGACGACCGGGCCGCGCCGTCCTGATCCGCGGGCGCCGAAGGGTAGGCAAGTCGCGGCTCGCAGAAGAGTTCCTGGAACGAGCAGGGCTTCCGCACGTCTTCTTCACCGCCATGGCGGCTCCCGAGACGAGGACCTGGCAGGCTTCACAGCCGAATCGGCCGCGCGGCCTTCCCCTGATCCTGGAGGAATGGCCCCACGGCGCCGTCCTGTGGGACTACCTCGAACAGGCCCTCGCCCGGCCCCCCTCCGCACTCCTCGTCAGCGGCGAACGAACCCTACCTGCGGTTCTGGCTCTCCTTCATCGGCCCCGGCATCCCCGCCGTCGAACGCGGCCGCGGCGACCGCGTCCTCGACTCCATCCGAACAAGCTGGACATCCTGGCGCGGGCGCGCCATCGAACCCGTCATCCGCGAAGCCCTCTGGCGCCTGGCCGACGACCGGCTCCCCGAGGGCACCGGTGCCGTCGGAGGCTACTGGACCCGCACCAACGACCCGGAGATCGACCTCATCGGCGCCGACCGCTCCCCCATCGCAAAGAAGACCACCTTCGCCGGATCCGTCAAATGGCTTGAGAACAAACCCTTCGACCACCGCGGCTGCACCGCGGAAGGAATCACCACCCTCACCCCGGAAGACCTGCTCACCGCCTGGAACTGAGCGGAGACTCAAGACCGATCAGCTTGCGCACCGCGATACACCGCCGAACCCGCCGTGAACACCGGCCTCACCTTGCCCGCACCTCTACGACTTCCGCAGCCATCCGGGGCGCCGCGGTGAGGAGATGGAGGACCGAGGAGCGGGCCTCGGGACCGTGATCCTCGACGAGATCCTGCCGCACAGGGACGGCTGCAGCCACGAGATCGCCTGCTGGGACGGCACACTCACCCTTGTCTGCCGTGACCTCCGGGCGACCTGGACCGAGACCATCTGCCCCAGCGAGGCATAGGCGCGACAGGTCATGGAGATCCGCTCCCGCCGTCGATCTCGGCGTGCATCCGGAGGCCCTGCGCGGCTGGATCCGGCAGGCCGAGGCGGATGCCGGCGAGCGCGATGACCGGCTGACCACCGACGAGCGCGCGGAACTTGCGGCCCTGCGGAAAGAGAACGCCCGGCTCAAGCGGGCGAACGAGGTCCTGCGACGGCCTCGGCTTTTTTCGCGGCCCAGCTCGACCCGACCCGGCCCAGGTGGCGGCGCTCGTTGATGAGCACCCGCACCTGGGGGTCGAGCCCGTACTCCGGGAACTGCACATCGCCTCCTCGGCGTACTACCGCTGGCGCCGTGCCGGGCGTGAGCCGTGTGAACGCGTGCGCCGGGACGCCGGGCTCACCGAGCAGACCAAGGAGATCCACGCCGGCTCGGGCGGGATCTACGGCTCGCCGCGCGTGCATGCCGTACTCAAGCGCGAGGGCGTCCATGTGGGCCGCAAGCGGGTCGAGCGTCTGATGCGTGAGGCCGACATCGCAGATGTCAGCCCGCGTCGACACCCTCGACGCCTCGGTTTCCCTCCTGAGCGCGTATGCCGACGGCCCGGTGTACGACGGTGGAGAGGGGGCGGACACCATCCTGGGGCCCGCCGACGGAAGGATTCATCGGCCGGTCGCCACGTACGCGGACTGTGCCTGTGCGCTCGAAGCGACGGTAGGGGAAGGGAAAGCAGCACCGCGGAGGATGGCCTGCTCGGCGGGGGTGGCCCGGTGGATCCATGCGGGTGCGAGCGCCGCGTAGGTGGTGACGTCGTGCCACCGGCCCTGGGTGTGGAACAGCTCCCGCAGCGTGGCCTCGGGCTGCAGCCCGGCTGCGAGCATCACCTCGCGCATCCGGGTGTGATCAGCGCGGTGCCCGGCCCAGATGCGGTGCAGCCCCAAGTGTCCGAATCCATAGGCCATCAAGAGACGCCCCGCTTCGTGCCCGTGGCCCCGCACAGGTGCGTCGGGGAGCAGGACCAGGCCGGTGAGCATGGCGTTGCGCCCGTAATCCTCGACGAGCAGGCCCATGGTGCCGACCATGACGTCCTGGCCGGGTGGGCAGACGGCCAGGGTGTGCTTGCGCCGTGGATGGGTGTAGGGCTGGGCGAGGTGCTGGGCGAACGCGTCCTGGGCCTGGCGGGCATCCATGCGGTCGACACCGAGGTAGCGGGTGAGCACGGGGTGGGTGTGGATGCGCTCGAAGGGGGCCAGGTCAGTGGCCCGCAGTTCGCGCAACCACAGGTGCTCACCGTGGAGTTCGGGCAGGTGGTTCACTGGGCAGCTCCCGCGGGGACACGCTCGGCGTCGACGGCGCCGATGATCTCTTCGAGGTCCGTGTAGTAGCGGCCCGAGGCCACGGGCTCGCCGAGCAGGATGCGGCGCGCTGTGTCGGTGACCAGGGCGCCGCCCAGCATCACCCCGCTGGCCAACTGCGGCCAGCTGGACAGGGAGTGCCCGATCCGGCCGAGAGCATCCTTCATGGCGGGACTGAGCCGACTCTCGTCGCAGATGCGCAGGAGGTACGCCGTGGCGTCCGCTGGTGCGAGACGCCGTACCTCCTCGGCACTCAGGTCGCCGCCGCGGCCGTGGAACAGAGGCCGGTCCGGCTCCAGGTCGAAGCGCTCGACGTCCAGCAGCCCCCGGTCGTTGGTGTCCATCAGGACCGGGACACCGTGCCGTCGTGCGTGCTCGCGAGCGGCGGTCTTCACCCAGGGGGTGTCACATTCCTCGATCACGAGGTCGAGCGGACGGTCCGCAGCGCCGAAGAAGGCGTCGATGGTGTCCTCGGTCAGCCCCTCCTGCCACAGTTCGATGTCGAGGTAGGGGTCGATCTCGTACATTTGCCGTGCGCACAGCACTGTCTTGGGCAGGCCCAAGTCGTGTACGCCGGCCCGCAACCGGTTGAGGTTGCTGAGTCCGAGAGTGTCGAAGTCGGCCAGGCGAAACGATCCTGCGACGCCCTCCATGGCGCAGGTGAGCGCCGCGCTGTTGCCCACCGACAGGCCGATCACTCCGGTCCGCCGCGCGAGCAGACGCCGCTGCTCAGCAGCGGTGATCTTGTCCCGGTTGCGGTCGGTACGCACCCGTCGGAACTCCTCACAGGGCAGCACACGCACGAGGCGCCCGGACCACGGGTACCACGCCCACGTTCCGTAACGGCTGAGCTCAGCGCCACCGGTCAACTCTTCCACGGCCTCCGCCAGCCGACGTCCCTCGAGGGCGTCGTGAGGGTGCTCGCAGCGCACCAGTTCGGCGAGCTGCTCGTCGATGCGGTCATGCCGCTCGCGTACGCGGCCGGAGCCGAGCAGAGCATCGAGGACGGCCCGGTCGTCCTCGACGGCGGGCCGTAGCAGGGTGGGCCGGACGGAGACCTCCTGTCCCGGTGGCATCGGCATGGGGTCGTGCGGGTTGCCCGGACTTTCGGGAAACGAATTGATCACGAGGCCGGAAGCTACCAGTGTGCGATCTTGGAATCCCGCAGCGCGAGGGGGCGCACGAGGTCGAATTCGTGCGCGAGTTTTCACCACCTCGCGCCCCCCTGTGCCGACGCGCTTCCGAAGGTGACTTTGGCCAGGTGGCACAACGCATTTCACCACTCCGCACCAGTGCGGGGAAAGTCATACCGGACGCGGCAAACGGGTGATCGTCCAGGAAAGTCATCTCGTCTGATCGCGTCGCGCCCGTGCCCATGCCCGTGCCCGTGCCCGTGCCCTACAGGAGTGGCTCACCGCCGGCCGCCCAGGCGAGCATCTCGCCGGGGTCGGCATGGGCGGCCTCGCTGCGGTACGACTCGTAGATACCCGCACCCACCAGCCTGCGCGCGATCTCCTCGCCCGCCTCGCGCAGCGGCGCCACGTCCGGAGCGCCACGCTGCGGATGCCCCACCGCGTCCCACAGCCGCTGGCCCGCGCCGGATGCGAGCGCCGCGGAAAGACCGTTCCCGTTGGCGGAGAAGGCCGCGGCCAGCATGTCGAGCCCCAGCGCGATGCCGAAGGTGTCGCCGATCCGCTGCTTCGCGTGCAGCATCGACCGGGCGTACTTCAGGGCCAGTTCACCGTCCCGCGCGCGCAGCGCGATCACGCACATCTGGTAGTCGGCGTACGAGCGGATCCAGTACTCGCCCATGGCGACGCACTCCGCGCGCAGCACCGCGGCCGACTCCCGGCTCTCCTCCAGCTCCCCGAGCCCGGTGAGGGCGAACAGACGCAGCATCCTGCACATCATCACGGCCTGGCGAGCGGGCTCGTCGCCCGTCTCCGTGCTGTGCGCGTCCGCGTTCCACAGGGCGTGCTCCAAGAGCTCCAGGCTCGGCCGGGGACTGCCCTGCAGAAGGTCGCTCATGGCCTGCAGATAGGCGGCCCGCAGCAGCGCCGTCGCATCCCCGGTGACACGGGCGTCCTCCAGGCACTGACGCGCCAGGTGCGTCCCCGTGGCGTGGTTTCCCTGCAGGAGATAGGTCATGCCGAGCGCCCACACGGCTCGTCGCCGCATCGGTCCCTGGCTGTCGGAGGCGTTCAGCGTGCGCGAGAGATAGAGCTGCGCGGTGTGCGCATGCCCGCAGCAAGTCCAGTAGAAGCCCGTCAGCGTGGCCAGTTCGAGCGCCGCGTCGACGTCGTGGGCGAGCAAGTGGTCCAGGGCCGCACACAGATCGGGATGCGCCTCCTTGATGGTGCGATACCAGCCGGTTTGCTCGGCGCTCGTCCACGTGGCGTCCGCCCGCCGCGCCTGAGTCAGGAAGTGCGAGGCGTGCCTGCTCGCCATCGCGTCCAGCTCACCGAGCTCAGCGAGCCACAGGCGCCCGTACTCACGCACCGTGTCGAGCAACAGACAGCGCCCGCGACGGCGGGTCACAACGGACTTGTCCACCAGCCCGGCCAGAGCGTGGCCCACGTCGACGGCGGAGAGCGGCCCACCGGAACACAAGGCCACTGCCACGGCTTCGTCGAAGTGCCCGTGGACAATGGACAACCGGGCCCACAACAGGCGCTCCGCAGGCGTGCACAGTTCATGGCTCCAGCCCAGGGCAGTCCGCAGCACGTCGTGCCGGAGGGGCGCCAGTGGACGCACCTCATCCTCCCCCCTGCTCAACTCGTGCCGCGGGCGCCGCAGAAGATCCTCGATGCTGCAGTGCCGCAGCGCCCCCGCAGCCAACTCCAGTGCCAACGGAATCCCGTCGAGGTAGGCGCACAGCTCGGCGACCTGGTTCAGATCCCCGGGCTCAGGCACGTGCCCCGATTCCGTGGCACGCTGCAGAAACAACTCGGCGGCATCCGTGGCACACGGCAGCGGCTGGACAACGGCGACGAACTCCCTGTCCAGATAGAACAGTTCACGACTGGTGGCCACGATCCTCAGATGCGGACACTTCTCTAGCAGCACCTGCACCAGGCTCCGGCACGCGCTCAGCACATGCTCGCAGGAATCAAGCACCAGCAGCAGCTCGCGATCGCCGATCCAGCCGCAGATCACATCCACCGGCATCCTCGGCGTGTGATCGGACAGACCGCACGCATCAGCCACGAGCGCCGCGAGTAACCCCTCATCACGCAATTGCCACAGATCCGCCCAGCAGGAATCCTCCGCAGCGGCCACCAGGCCGAGGTCCACCATCTGCCGCGCAAGCCGCGACTTGCCGACGCCCGCGACACCGGTCAGGGTCACCAGCCGGTGGACCTTCAACGCGCCCTGCAGCTCAGCCAGTTCCTGCTCGCGCCCTACGAACACGGCCCCATCCTTCCCATACCTGCGGAACAGGCTTCCGGCCCGGCGCAACGGCCTCCTTCATGCCAACGGGCTGTACAGGAACACGTATCGCGTGCCGTACGGCAAGGCTCTGGAGCTTGGGCCGCGCCGAGAACGAAAGCGTGCACGCATCCTGGCAGCCCCGGCCTGATCACGGAATACGAACGGCAAAGATCGAACCGGCACCCACCGCCGAGACCGCTTAGCTGTCTGCGACCGGATCGCCGACTACACCACGCCGTGGCAGGAGGCGACGTTCCCCGGCTTGTTGAGCAATGTGGTCGCGGGCCGGATCGCGGACCGCTTCGACCTGTACGGCGCCAACTTCACCGTGGACGCCGCGTGTGCGAGCTCTCTGGCCGCGCTGTCGGTCGCGGTCGACGACCTGCTGCTCGGCCGCTCCGACTTGGTGGTCACCGGTGGGGTGGACACGCTCAACGATCCGATGACGTTCCAGTAAGCGGCTCACCGACGCCGAACGCGACGGCGACCAAGTGCACGCCGTGATCCGAGGCATCGGCTCCTCCTCGGACGGCGGCGGCGCCTCCGTGTACGCGCCGCTGGACGGCGGACAGGCACGGGCACTGCGCAGGGCGTACGCGACCGCTGCTGACCCCGCGTACGGTCGGTGAGGTCGCCGACCGCCTGCGTGCCCTGCTCGACGCACCCGCTCCGCTGAGCGAGGCAGCCCCCGAGCAGGCGGTTCGTCTCTCCGCATGCCAGCAGGCCATTAAGAGGATGGAGGCTGTCGCTGGGGGGATCAGCGTCGCCGTAGGGATGGGTCGAGCAGCGCGGGCGGGGTGTCGTTCTTCTCGTGTGCGGCGAGGTCGGTGCCGGGGGCGACGATGGCGTCGATGGCGTCGAGTACGTCGGCGGGGAGCGTGATGTCTGCGGCGGCGAGCTGCGCGTGCAGGTGGTCCGGTGTGCGGGGGCCGATGAGCGCGCTGGTCACGCCGGGGTGCGCGGTCACGAAGCCGAGTGCGAGCTGGATCATCGTCAGGCCGGCCTCGTCGGCGACCTCGGCCAGTCGCTCGACGGCGTCGAGCCTGGCCCGGTTGGAGGGGATAGTGATGTCGAAGCGTTGCGGCATGAAGGCTGAGCGGCTGGTGGTGATGTCCCGGCCCTCGCGGACCGCGCCCGACAGCCAGCCCGAGGCCAGCGGGCTCCACGCCAGGACGCCGAGCCCGTACTGCCCGGTCGCGGGCAGGACGTGGGCCTCGATGCCGCGTTGCAGGATCGAGTAGCTGGGCTGCTCGGTGACGTAGCGGCTCAGGCGGTGTTCGCGGGCGGCCCACTGGGCTTGCACGATGCGGTAGGCGGGAAAGGTCGAGGAGCCGAAGTAGCGGATCTTCCCCGCGCGCTGCAGGTCGGTCAGCGCCGACAGGGTCTCCTCGTCGCTGGTGTCCGGATCCCACCGGTGGATCTGGTAGAGGTCGACGTGGTCGACGCCGAGCCGGCGCAGGCTGTCCTCCAGCGCGGTGACCAGCCAGCGGCGCGAGCCGCCCCGGCGGTTGGGTTCGTCGCCCATCGGCATGGCCGCCTTCGTGGCCAGCACGATGCCGTCGCGGCGCCCGGCGACGGCCTTGCCGACCATCTCCTCCGACTCGCCGCCGCTGTACACGTCGGCGGTGTCGATCAGGTTGATCCCCGCCTCCAGCGCGGCGTCGACGATGGCGGTGACCTCGTCCTGGGCGGTGCGCCCGATCTTCCCGAAGTTCATCGCGCCGAGTGCGAGGGTGCTGACCTGCACACCGGTGCGGCCCAAGATGCGGTACTGCATGACCGTGTCTCCTCGTGAGGGGTGAAGCGCGGTGCGTTACATGGCTTGGCTGCCGGGTCCCGCTCTGACATCATGAACAAAGCGGAACCTCGTTCCGGAACGATACGGAACACTGTTCCGCTTTTGCAAGCGGTGAGCGGAAGGAACACGCGGTGAACGACAGCGGCCAGGACGCGGGACAGGCGGCCCCGTCCAGGCGGAAAGACGCCCGGCGCAACAAGGAAACCCTGCTCGACGCAGCCGCCGAAGTCTTCGTCACCTCAGGCGTGGACGCGCCGGTACGCGACATCGCGGCCAGGGCCGGCGTCGGCCTGGGCACGGTCTACCGCCACTTCCCGACCCGAGCAGACCTCGTCATCGGCGTCTACCGGCACCAGGTCGACGCCTGCGCCGACGCCGGCCCGGCCCTGCTGGCGACCAGCTCCCCGCATACGGCCCTGGGGCAGTGGATCAGCCTCTTCGTCGACTTCCTGGCGACCAAGCACGGACTCGCCACCGTGCTCCAGGCCGACAACACCGGCTTCGAGGCGCTGCACTCCTACTTCCTCGACCGCCTTCTGCCCGTCTGCACCGAACTGCTCGAAGCCGCAGCCGCAGCCGGCGAGATCCGCCCCGACATCGACGCCTACCAACTCATGCGCGGCGTCGGCAACCTCTGCATCGGCGCGGACAACGACCCCCGCTACGACGCACGCCGCATGGCCGAACTCCTCGTCGCAGGGCTACGCCGACCACACCACTGAGAGCGTCGCGTCCACGGCGGGAGGTGCCTCGGGGGTCGATACGCCGCCTGAACAGGAGCGAGTCGACATGGCCGAAGCTGACGGAGCCAAGACCTTGAGGGCCGGCAGCTCCATCCCCACGGCAGGCCCACACCTCCTGAAGATCCGCAAGAGCAATCCTGGACCATGCCGGATGCCGGATGCCGGATGCCGGCTGTCCGGTGAGGGCGAGGTTGTGCGGGCGGGCGATGCCGCGTACGGCGTGGTGGACGCCGCCGCCCCCGTAGCCCCCTAGCTCAGGAACATCCGGGTCCACGCAAAGGCCAGGACTGTGCACGCGAGGCCGAACAGGGTCTGCACGACCGTGGTGATCGGCATCCGCAGGCGTGCGTAGACGACGACCATGAGAACCGCGAAGGCGGGGACGCCCCAGACGGCAAGCCACACCAGAAGCGGGATGTCCGGCGAACCGGCGGCCTCGGAGTCCGAATATCCCTCGCGGCCCATGCCGATCATGGCCAGCAGGATCCCGGCGCCGACGACGATGACCGCGTCCGCGATCAGGAACACCAGCGCGACCGCCGCATCGATCAGCCAGGAGGGACGGTCGCGGCGCGCATCGCACGGCCGCCGTCCCCGCGCCGGCCGTGCGGCTTTGTCCTCAGGCGCGTACGGCGCCGGACCCGCCGACGCGCCACCGCCGTCTCTCGGTGCGCTCACCGATCGACTACACCACGGAATCGCGGGCTCCGGGCCGACCGGGACCGAATCGAAACCAGGCTGAGGACGCGCGGTCCGCCACGCGTCCGGGGCGACGCCGCGGCACGCGGAACCCGCTGTGAGGCCAAGGTCACAGTTTCGGGTCGACGCACCGAGGTTTGCGTCGTCTCCCCTGGTCAGCGCGGTCTCGGAGGCGCGCGGGGAGCCGCTGCGGCTCCCGAACGGGGAACGAGGCACCGCCGTACGCCCCTACGCTTGCGGTATGTCCCCGAACTCCGAGCCCTGTCGTGCCGTGCGGTCCGCCGATGTCGTGAACGACCAGATCCGCGCCCTGTGGGCGCGTGCGGGCGGCCGCCTGGGCACCGAGCAGCGGCACGAGTACGAGCGGCTGATCGCGGAGTGGGCGGCGGCGGTACGCCGGGAGAGCGCCGCCCCGTCGCCCGCCCGCCGTCGCGCGGCGCGCGGCGCGGGCCG
>NZ_JBTVYK010000092.1:0-14449 GCF_054788135.1 Streptomyces sp. O3 | reverse complement strand
GGGGCGCCGTCATCGGGGGCGGGGGGGGGGGGGCGGGGGCGGGGGGGGCCGGACCCCTGCTCCACCTCACCGCTCCGGCAGAACTGCCCTACGGCGTGACCACGATGCGCTCGCGTGATTGCCTTCGCGGCCATTGTCGCGGGCGGCATCCCGTACGTTGCGCGGTCGACCAGCTCGTACGCGACCCGGATGACGACGACGCCGACGCCGACTAGGGCCGCCCGTCCCGCGCGGCTCAGGCGATCCGTCAGACCGCGTTAACCCAGATACGGACTGGGATTCACCGGCGGTCGCAGGGGGCACAGCACACTGCGGCCCCATGAGCCCCCGTAACCGCATACTCGCACTGACCACCGCCGCGGCCATCGCCGCCACCGGCCTGTCGCCCCTGACCGCCACCGCAGCGCCCAGGACGGCCGACGCCCGGCATGCCGACACTCAGCACAACGGCATCGGCCTCACGCTGCTCGGGCGCTACTCCAGCGGCGCGTTCGACGAGAGCGCCGCGGAGATCACCGCGTACGACGCGGACAGCCGCCGGGTGTTCACGGTCAACGCCAAGGCGGGGACGGTCGACATCCTGGACATCAGCGACCCGGCCCGGCCCCGCAAGACGGGCGAGCTGGCGACGCCGGGGGCCAACAGCGTGACGGTGCACAAGGGTCTCGTCGCGGTGGCGCAGCAGGCGGAGCGGAAGACCGACGCGGGCACGGTGTCGTTCTTCCGTGCGGCCGACGGCGCGAAGCTTCGTACGGTGACGGTGGGCGCGCTGCCCGACATGGTGACCTTCACCCCGGACGGCCGGCGGGTCGTCGTCGCCAACGAGGGCGAGCCGGACTCGTACTGCGCGGGGGCCGACGGGGGCGTCGACCCGGTCGGCTCGGTGAGCGTGATCGACGTCAGGCGCGGCACCGTACGCACCGCTGGCTTCGAGAAGTGGGACAGCCGGAAGAGGACCGCCAAGCTGCGCGCGGCGGGCGTACGGATCACCGGCCCCGGCGCGACCGCGAGCCAGGACCTGGAGCCCGAGTACGTCGCCGTCTCGGCGGACAGCCGCACGGCGTGGGTCACGCTCCAGGAGAACAACGCGCTGGCGATCGTCGACCTCAAGCGCGCCAAGGTCCGCCAGATCAAGCCGCTCGGCCTCAAGGACCACAGCCTGCCCGGCAACGGCCTGGACGCCTCCGACAAGGACGGCGGCGTCAACATCGCCCAGTGGCCCGTGCAAGGCATGTACCAGCCGGACTCGATCGCCGCGTTCACCTCCGGAAAGAACAACAAGAACAACAAGCAGTACACCGTCTCGGCCAACGAGGGCGACGCCCGCGAGTACGACTGCCACGAGGAGGAGGTCCGGGTCAAGAAGCTCGAACTCTCCCCCTCCGCCTTCCCGAACGCCGCCGAGCTGCAACAGGACGCCGCACTCGGCCGCCTCACCGTGACCTCCGCGTCCCCGCGTGACGCCCAGGGCCGCGTCACCGAACTGCACGCCTTCGGCGGCCGGTCGTTCTCGGTACGGGACGCCAAGGGCCGCCTGGTCTGGGACTCGGGCGACGAGCTCGAACAGCTCACCGCCCGCCTGCACCCCGACCACTTCAACAGCACCAACTCCAAGAACGGCTTCGACTCCCGCAGCGACGCCAAGGGCCCCGAGCCCGAGGGCCTCACGACGGGCACGGTCGACGGCACGCCGTACGTCTTCGTCGGCCTGGAGCGCGTCGGCGGGATCGTCGCGTACGACCTGAGCGACCCGCGCGCCCCGAAGTTCGCCGGGCACATCAACACCCGTGACTTCACCGGCGACCCGGCCGCGGGCACGGCGGGCGACCTCGCCCCCGAGGGCCTGCACTTCATCCCGGCGCAGGACAGCCCGAACGGCAAGCCGCTGCTGGTGGTCGGCCACGAGGTGTCGGGCACGACGGCGATCTACCAGATCAACTAGCCCGGCCAGAGCGGCTACTGCGGCCAGGGCAGCCCGGACGTAACGCACGTCACACCACCCGGTGTCACACCTCGTCGTTCCACCGTGTCAAAGGGGTAGAGCAAGAGCGGCAACGCAGTGCAAGCCAGCACAAGGCCGCACAACGCGAGACGAGAGGTACCAGAGGTACCAGAGGTACGAGAAGTACGAGGAGTACACCGTGGAAGCTCGACTGAACCTCTTCGGCAACGAGGTCGCGATGAAGGGCGTCAAGCACTTCAACGCGGCAGGCAAGGCAGTATCCGACTCGACCCTGCCGCCCGCGACGCAGGAACTGGTGAAGATCCGCGCCAGCCAGATCAACGGCTGCGCCTTCTGCACCGACATGCACACCAAGGACGCCACCGCGGCCGGGGAGACGCCCACCCGTCTCAACCTGGTCGCGACCTGGCGCGAGGCCAAGGTCTTCACCGAGGCCGAGCGCGCCGCCTTAGAGCTGACGGAACAGGGCACCCGCATCGCGGACGGGGGCGGCGGCGTGACGGACCAGGCGTGGGCGAACGCCGCCAAACACTACGACGAGGACCAACTCAGCGCCCTGGTCACGCTGATCGCCCTGATCAACGCCTACAACCGCATCAACGTCCTGGTCCAGACGCCCGCGGGCGACTACCAGCCCGGCCAGTTCGGGTAACCCAGCCCAGGGTGACCGATCCGGGCAGCCGAGTCCGAGGCGTCGCAGGGCCCGTCCCCGCGGCGCCTCGGACTGGCGTACCGCACTCAGTCCCCGCCTCCCCCGCCGTCGCCACCGCCGCCCCCACCACCGGAGTCGCCCCCGCCGCTTCCGCCGCCGTCCCCGCCGTCTCCGCCGTCCGAGCCCCAGCCGTCCCCGCCGCCAGGCTCGTTGTCGTCCCGCCCCGATCCGAGGTTGCTGTACCAGGGTTCACCCCAGGAGCCCCCTACGTAACCGTCGTCCCCGTCCACACGCCGGACGGTCCGGAAGCGGAACATGCCCGTCGCGTCCCCGAGGCCGAACGCGACCGCGAACGTGTGCGCCATCACCGCGTCCAGGGGATCAGGCGTGTCATGCCGCACCGCCGCGAGAGGCAACAGCTCGACGCCCGTCGCCGGACGCGCCGACCGGTCCGGCTTCGCGAGCAGCGCGGCCTGCCGACCGTCCCGCAACAGCCGCGACGCGTTGGCGCTCTCCCGCCGCAACTCCCAGTGCCCGTACGGCGCCTGCACGGCGACCGAGCGCTTGGACTTCCGCATTCTGAGGGTGAACGTGAGCCCCACCGGCGTCTCCCCCACCGTCAGGACCAGCCCCCGCCCAGGCGACGTGTCGTCCGCGCGCAGCCCGTACGGCGCACGCAGCCGTACGACGGGCGCCCCCGGCCCCCACACGTCCACCCGCACCGAGCGCCGGTCCACGCACACCGTGACCGGCCCGGCCGGACCCTGCGCCACCCGCCGCGCGATCCACAGCGGCACGCCCTCCTGCCGCGCCCGCTCCGCGAGCGCCGCCACCTGCGCGGACCCTCCGCAGCGCTCAACCGCCAGCTCCCCCAGCCGCCGCGCGAACTCCGCGGCCTGGCGCACCTTGACCGGCTTGGTCGTCCCGCTGATCCGGGTGACCGGCACCGCCCCCGGCCCGTCCGCCAGCTCCCCCAGCCCTCGTTCCGCGCCACCGCCGCCGAGCCACCGCCCCCGCAGGTACGCCTCCGCCATGGCCCCGAGGTTGAGCTCGCCCAGGGACGCCGTCCGCCCTCCGGCCCTGAGTCCGCCCTCGGTCAGCTCCACCGGCCGCGCCAGCGGATTCCACGACCTCGGCTCCCCGTACAGCACTCGTCCCACGCGCACGCTCCCCCCGAACACCCGAACCCGAATACCCCGACCGGCCGGCCGACCGACCGACCGCCCAGCCGGTCACCGCTCATTGTCGCCCCCACGGACACCGGCGCGGACACCGGAGCGGCCACCGAAAAGAACCAGCCAATCCCCACCCCCACAGAGCGCCGCGGAATCTCCGACTCCGAACCACACAGCGTGACGGTTACCGCCCGCTCATTGCCCGACGTCACCCCTCGTGATACACAGAGTGACCGTACAGACCTTCGTATCGCGCCCGGCCTCCTCCCGCCGGGCGGCTGACGACGGTCCGTGCGCGTTCCGCCGACGCATCTCTCATCGGATAACCCGACGGATGACGCCAAGTCGACATACCACGAGGATTTCTCAGCGAGAATAGGCTTGACCTCTGCGCTCAGCAGAGGCGCATGACTACCCATTAGGGGCGGTGAGTTACAACATGCTTCTGGCAGCCGAAGAAGGCGACATCACCACCATCATCGGTGGCATCGCCCCTGACTGGGGCCCCTTCGGGAGCCTGGGCACCGAAGCGAAGGTCATGATCGAGGTCGTGATGGCCGTCGCCATCCTGCTCTGCCTCGGCATCGCGATCTGGGGCGCGGCCAAGCAACGCATCGGCGCCACGGCACTGCGCGACACCTTCAGCGCGGAGCAGGGCAAGGGCCTGATCATCGCCGGGCTGACCGGTGTCTTCATCATCGGATCACTCGGCACGCTCTTCACCATCGTGTACGGGATGGCCGTCTAGCGCACCGTCAGCACGCCACCCATCCGTTCCTGCTCCCCCGTGTCTCCGTCCGCCTGTCGTGCCACCGGCTGAGGTTGCGTCACCCTGATGTCGAGTCACCCCACCGCGTCAGCGCGGGAACGGGAACCAGCAGGACTACCGTCTTACTACACGGTTCAAGCAGAAGGTTGAGGGGGCGTACGCGGCATGAGTCTCGGCGACGAGCGAGGCCGACCCGAGGGCGACGGCTACGGCGGCACCGGGCAGACCCGTACCCGGCTCCCCGAGGGCCGCGACGTGTACGGCGGCGCGCGCCGCCCCGCGCGCTCCTCGCGCAGCCTTGTCACGGTGGTCGGCGTGGTGGTCCTACTGATCGCCGCGATCGCGTTCGCGAACCGCGGGGACGGCGGGGGCGGGGGTGACTCCGGATCCGGTGGCAGCCCCGGCGCGGCCCCCACGGCCGCATCCGGCAAGGCCCCCGCCACGGGCCAGCAGAACGGCATCCCTACGGGGTATGCACGGGACCGGGAGGGTGCGCAGAGCGCGGCGGCGAACTATGCGGCCGCGCTCGGTTCTGACGGCATGTTCAACGAGAGCCGCCGACACGCGATCGTCGACACCGTCGCGGACCCAAGCGCTCGCAGCAAGCTCCGTGCCGGGTTCGACGCCGACTACTCGCAGGAGTTCCTCAAGAAGGTCGGTCTCAAGAAGGACGGCAGCGCCCCAGCAGGCAACACCTTTGTCAGCCGCACTATGCCCATCGGCACCAAGGCGACGGCCTACAGCGACAGCAAGGCCACCATCGAAGTCTGGAGCAGCGGCCTCTTCGGGCTGACAGGTGAAGGTTCCACCAACCCCGTGACCAACAGCTGGTTCACCGTGACCGTGCAGCTGAAGTGGACCGGTGACGACTGGAAGGTGCTGGAGACCAGCCAGAAGACCGGCCCGACCCCCGTGAACGGCGACAATCCTGCCTCGCGCTCGGACGAGATCGCTGAAGCGGTCGAGAACTTCGGAGGGTTCACCTATGCCCGGTAGTCATGGACGCCGCGCCCTCTCGCTGACCGCAACGCTGGCCGCCGTACAGACAGCACTCGTGCTGCTGGGCTCACAGGCCGCAGCCGCACCAGACCCACCCGAGGACGACCCCTGCGAGCTCATCGCGGGCCCGGCTCGCAAGTACTGCGAAGACGGCTCAGACGGCGGCGCGAAAACCAACCCCGCCGAAGAAGGCCTAGGCGTCCTGGACCCCCTCTCCTCCCTCGCCAAGGGCTGCGCCGAAGCCGCCTCCTGGACCATCACCAAGCTCAGCGACGCCGTCGAGAACACCGCCAACGTCGACTTCACCAACGAGACCTTCCTCCAGCAGTACGCCGTCGTCTTCGCCGCCGCCACGATCCTCACCCTCCTCCTCTGGCTGCTCGCCGTCGCCAAGCGCGCGGTCCGGGGCGTGCCGCTGACCACCGCTGTCAGCGAGGCCATCGGGTTCCTCTGGCTCACCGTCCTCGCCTCCGCGTTCACGCCGCTGATCCTCTACACCGTCGTCTCGGCGACCGACGCCGTCAGCGAGGTCATCGCGAAGGCGACCGGCGGGCAGACCGACGCGTTCTTCGGCGGGTTCTCCGCCGCCCTGCAGAAGGGCGACGACATCGGCGGCGGGCCGATCATGCTGATCGTCGTGTCGCTCGTGTCGATCGTCGCCGCGGGCGTCCTGTGGCTGGAACTCGTCCTTCGCGCCGCCCTGCTCTACGTCGGCGCGCTGCTCGGCACCGTCGTCTACGCGGGCCTGGTCGACAAGAACCTCTGGGGACACGTCCGCCGCTGGGCCGGGATCATGATCGCCGTGATCCTGGTCAAGCCGGTGATCGTGATCGTGCTGGGCCTGGCCGGAGCGCTGGCGTCCGACGACGGGCCGAACTCCGTCTCCGCGATCGTCTCCGGCCTGGCCATCATCCTGCTGGCCATCTTCGCGTCGGCGATGATCTACCGGTTCGTCCCCGGCTTCGGCGACGAAATCGCCGCGGGCCGCAACAACCGCATCATGCAGGGCGCGGAAGGCAAGGCCGCCGCCGTGCTCAGCTCCCCCGCGTCGATGGTCTCGCAGGGCATCAAGACCCACAGCGGCCGCGGCGGCGAGGGCGGCACCGCCCAGGGCCAGGCCGCCGCCCGCCCCGCGAACCCCGTCAGCGGCGGCGTCGCCGCACACAGCCAGCGCGGCGGCCCCGCCCCGGCCGCCGCCTCCCCGAGCGGCGGCGGAACTGTCCCCTCCGCCGCCCCCGCACCCCGTACGAGCAGCCCCGCCAGCGGCCCGCACGGCTCCCGTACGGCAGGCAGCGGAACCGCCCGCGGTGCCATGCCCGCACCCGCCCCCGCACCCCACCGCACACCGAACAACCGCACAGGAGGTGACGGGCGTTGACGACCCAGACTCACTCCCACGAGTCCCACCAGGCCTACCAGTCCCATCCGGTCGCGCCCCGCCGCACATATCTCATCGGCCGCGCCCGGCCGAACGCGATCGTCGGCAAGAACCGCGAGACCGGCGAGATCGCGCTGATCATCGCGGGCGCGTTCCTGGGCATGATGTGCGGGCTGCTCGTCCCCGTCCTGACGCTGCGGATCGTGCTCCTGATGGGCTTTCCGCTGCTCGCGCTCGCCGCCGTCTACGTCCCGTACAACGGCCGTACCTTCTACAAGTGGTTTGAAATCAACCGCAGCTTCCGGCGCAGCCTGCGCGGCAACGGCCGAGCCGCCGTCTACCGCTCGGGCGCCGCCGAGGCCGGAGTACGCCTCGACGGCCGCGAGGTCGAGGTCGGGCCGCCGCCCGGAATCGGGCGGATCACCTGGCTGGCCGCGCCCTTCGGGCCCGACGAGATCGCCGTACTGCTGCACGCGGACCGCCGTACCGTCACCGCCGCCATCGAGATCGAGGGCCCCGGCGTCGGACTGCGCGACTCCGAGGACCAGGAGGCCCTGGTCGACCGCTTCGGCACCCTGCTCAAGCACGTCGCGAACGGCGACGGGTTCGTCACCCGCCTCCAGATGCTCGCCCGTACGCTGCCCGCCGACCCGGACGCGCACGCCAAGGACGTCGCGGCGCGCGGCGACGACCGCGCGCCGAGCTGGCTGCGGGGCTCGTACGACCAGCTCCAGTCCATGGTGTCCACCAGCAGCGAGCAGCACCGCGCCTACCTGGTCGCCTGCATGCACTACACACGCGACCTCGCCGCCGAGGCCAACACCCTGGCCCGCGCGTCCCGTACCGAATCGGCCGCCAGGCTCGGCGGCCGCAAACTCGACAAGGACGCGGGGCTCGCCATCGTCCTCGCCCGCGAGCTCACCGACATCTGCTCCCGCCTCCAGGAAGCGGACATCCGCGTCCGCCAGCCGCTCGGCCAGGGCCGTCTGTCCTCGCTCGTGCACTCCATGTACGACCCGGACCACCCCATAGACCACATCCAGGCCATGACCCGGCGCAACGCCTGGCCCGCCGAACTGGACGCGACCGAGCCCACCTACCTCCAGGCCAAGACCCGCGAGTCCTCGACCCGCGCGCCCTGGTGCCACGCCACGGCCTGGGTGAAGGAATGGCCGATGACGCCGGTCGGCGTGAACTTCCTCGCCCCGCTCCTCGTCCACACCCCGGACGTGATCCGCACGGTCGCCGTGACCATGGACCTCGAACCCACCGAGGTCGCCATCGAGCGGATGCTGACCGAGAAGACCAACGACGAGGCCGAGGCCTCCCGCCAGGCCAAGATGAACCGCACCGTCGACCCGCGCGACATGGCCGCCCACTCCCGTCTGGACCAGCGCGGCGAGGACCTGGCCAGCGGGGCGGCCGGGGTGAACCTGGTCGGCTACATCACGGTCTCAGCGCGCTCCCCGGAGGCGCTGGCCCGCGACAAGCGCACCATCCGGGCGTCCGCCGGAAAGTCCTACCTCAAGCTGGAGTGGTGCGACCGCGAGCACCACCGGGCTTTCGTCAACACCCTCCCGTTCGCGACCGGCATCCGAAGGTAACGGCAAAGGTAAAGGTAAGGGCGTACAGGCTGATGCGACGAGACCCGCTGTCCCTGCTGACCGATGCCTTCACCGCCTTCCTGTTCGGCAAGGTGGAGACGACCCGGCCGCCCGTGCGGACCTCCACCGGCCAGGCGCAGGCCGTCTACCTGCCGACCGCGGCGCCGGGCCTCGGCGACTCGGGCGTCATCATCGGCCGCGAGGTGTACAGCGGCAAGGGCTATATCTACGACCCCTTCCAGCTGTACGGACAGCAGCTGCCCGCCCCGCACTGGCTGGTGCTCGGCGAGTCCGGCAACGGCAAGTCGGCTCTGGAGAAGACGTACGTACTGCGCCAGCTCAGGTTCCGCGACCGGCAGGTCGTGGTACTCGACGCGCAGGGCGAGGACGGCGTCGGCGAGTGGAACCTCATCGCCCAGGAGCTGGGCATAACGCCGATCCGGCTGGACCCGATGGCCGCCCTGGACCACGGCATCCGCCTCAACCCGCTCGACCCGTCGATCACCACGACCGGCCAGCTGGCGCTGCTGCGCACCATCATCGAGGTCGCGATGGGCCACGGCCTGGACGAGCGCTCCGGCTTCGCGCTGAAGGTGGCGCACGCGTACGTCAACGAGACCATCGTCGAGCGGCAGCCGGTCCTCACCGACATCGTGGACCAGCTCCGCCACCCGGAACCGGAGTCCGCGGAGGCGATGAACGTCGCGATAGACGACGTACGGGCCTGGGGCCTGGACGTCGCGCTGGTCCTGGACCGCCTGGTCGACGGCGACCTGCGCGGCATGTTCGACGGGCCGACGACGGTGGGCATCGACCTGGACGCGCCGCTCATCGTCTTCGACCTCTCGCACATCGACCGGAACTCGATCGCGATGCCGATCCTGATGGCGATCGTCGGGGTCTGGCTGGAGCACACCTGGATCCGCCCCGACCGGAAGAAGCGCATCTTCCTGGTCGAGGAGGCCTGGCACATCATCAACTCGCCCTTCGTGGCACAGCTGTTCCAGCGGCTGCTCAAGTTCGGGCGGCGGCTCGGCCTGTCGTTCGTGGCGGTGGTGCACCACCTGTCGGACGTGGTGGACGGGTCGGCGGCGAAGGAGGCGGCGGCGATCCTGAAGATGGCTTCGACCAGGACGGTGTACGCGCAGAAGGCGGACGAGGCACGGTCCACGGGGCGGGTGCTCGGGCTGCCGCGCTGGGCGGTGGAGATCATCCCGACGCTGACGCCGGGCATCGCGGTGTGGGACGTCAACGGCAACGTCCAGGTGGTCAAGCATCTGATCACGGACACCGAACGCCCGCTGGTCTACACGGACCGCGCGATGACGGAGTCGTCGGCGTCCTCGGCCACGCTGTCCGACGACATGCTGGCGGCCGAGCGGGAGGCGGAGGCGCGGGCGGCGGCGTATGTGGAGCAGCAGTTGGGCGACTCGTCCGAATCCACGGTGGCGTGAGACGTGAGGTGGAGATGAGGGAGCCGTACGGACAGAGGCACGGGCACCCTGCGCAGCGCGGCGTGCCGGACGGGCTGCTGCTCGGCGTCCTGGCCTTCATCGTCGGCCTGACGGTCCTGACCTGGTCGTCCACCGGGCTCGCCGGCCTCTTCGCCCACGGCTCCTGGCCCGACGGCGTGGCGTTCTCGCGTACGGCGGTGGCCGTACGTCAGCTGGTGTCCGAGCCGCACGACATGGCGGGCGCCTGGCCGGACACGCCCGCGGAGCAGCTCTCGGGGTACGGGCTGTTCTGGGGGTTGTTCATCGGCCAGGTGATGATCCTGATCGTGCTGGCCATCTTCATCATGGGCACGGTGACCCGGTGGCGCGCCCAGCGCGCGACCCGCCGCGCGAGTGCGGCGGCGGCACGTACGGAGGCAGCGGCGGCGACGGAGAGCCCGAAATCGCCTGCCGCGTCGCCGAACCCGGCGGCCCCGGCGGCCCCGACGGCCTCGACGGCCCCGGCGGCCTGGGCGGACTCGGCAGCCCCGGCAGCCCCGGCGAGCACCAGCCCGCCCGCGCACTCGGTCCCGCACCCCGAGCCGCACCCGGCCTCGACCCCGGCCCCACCCCCGGCCCCACCCCTCATCGCCGCACCCGCCCCGACCCTGCCGAGCCCGAGGAACCCCCTCGTGCTCGGCGGAGCCGAGACCAGGCGGCCCGCCGCCGTGCAGGCCGTACGGGACGCCGACGCCGCCGCCCTGGTCGTCACGTCCGACCCCACCCTGTGGGCGGAGACCAAGGACGCCAGGGCCAAGCTCGGCCCCGTACTGCTCTATGACCCCGCGCACCTGTGCGACACGCCCGCCCGGACGCACTGGAGCCCCGGCGCGGGCTGCCAGGACAAAGAGACGGCCAGATCGCGGGCGCGGGCCCTGCTCGCCCCGGTGCGCCCGACCGCCAAGCTCGACGCGGCCGTCGCGCACACCGCGGAGACCCTGCTGCGCAGCTACCTGCACGCCGCCGCCGTGGACGGGCGCGAGTTCAAGCACGTACACCGCTGGTGCCAGGGCACGCAGGTCCAGGACGCCGTACGCATCCTGCGCACCCATCCCAAGGCGGCGTCCGGCGCGGCGGGCGAGCTGGAGAGCGAACTCACCGCGCACCCCGAACGCCGCGACACGGCCCAGGAGCTGACGGCCCGTGCGCTGTCCGCGCTCTTCTCCATCCACATCCGCGAGGCCTGCGCCCCGAACCGAGCGGATGCCCTCGCCCTGGATTCCTTCGTGAACGAAGGGGGCACGCTCTATCTGGTGGGCGAGGCCATCGAGGACCCCCGGTCGGGTCCTGGGGCCATGCCGCTGCTCACCGCGCTCGCCTCAGACGTGGTCGAGCACGGCCGGCGCGTGGCCGCAGGGTCACCCTCCGGTCGGCTCGACCCACCACTGACGCTCGTCCTGGACGACGTCGCCGCGGTGGCCCCGCTCCCGCAGCTCCCCGAGCTGCTCGCGACCGGCGCCGACCAGGGCCTGCCGACCCTCGCCCTGCTCCGCTCCCGTGAACAGGGCCGCGCCCGCTGGCCGGAGTTCCTGCCACGCTGAAACAGATGTACATCTGCTACATTCATGACATGAGCGAACCGGTCGTTGAATCCATGGCCGAGGTCCGCAGTCACCTCGCCGACGTCATCGACCGTGCTCACCGCGAGGAAACTCCGACGATCATCACCCGGCGCGGCAAGCAGGAAGCCGTCGTGATCGACATCGAGGAGTACCAGCGCCTGCGTGAGATCGCGGAGAGCGCCGAGGAAGTGTGGCTCAACCAGCTGGCCGACGAAGCCGAAGCCGAGGGCGTGGCAGGCTCGGTCTCTCTGGAAGAGATGGCTGCCCTGCTCCGTGCTCAGCAGGGCTGACCCGTGGGGTACCTCACGCGCTTCACTCCACACGCCCAGCGGGACATGCTCAAGATCCCTCGCCCGGATGCCCTCCGCATCCTGTACCGCCTCACCGAACTCCAGAAGGCGACGGATGCGGGAGACACCTCCGCGTTCGACATCAAGGCGCTTCAGGAACACAGAGCCCGCTGGCGGCTCCGGGTCGGCGACTACCGCGCCGTCTACACCGTCGAGGACGGTCAGCTGGTCGTGTGGGTCCTGGCCGTCGGCGACCGCCGTGACATCTACCGCCGAGACCTGTAGCCCCTGCGCAGCTCCATCTCCCAGTCCGCCCATTCCGCCGCATCGCTGCTCCATGACCCGATCCTGCGCGGGACATGGAGCAGCGCAACGGAATTAGGACCGGTACAGCGACTTGACCCTGATCACTCGGCCCTCTCCGTCGAAGCTCAGGTCGTACCCGACGCCCGCGCGCTCCGCGGGCGGCAGGGCCCCCAGTCGGCGCACGAACTCGGCCCCGGAGTACGACGTGTCCTGCCGCATCTCCTGACGGGAGACGAGCGGGGCCGCCAGCCGCACCTGAACGTCGTCGGCCACGGGCACCTCGGTGTAGGCCCCCTTGCCCGGAATGATCACCCACGTCTCGAAGTGGCTGGTGACCTCGGCCTTCTTCTGGGCGGGCCGGACCGACAGGTAGGTCTGGCCGTCGCTGGTCCTGGCCTTCTCGATCTGTACGAACTGCTTGCTACCGGCCCAGGGAGCTTCGCCGGGGGCCGCGCTGGGCGACGCCGACGTGTCGGCAGGGGCGGAGGCGGAGGCAGAGGCGGAAGGCGAGGCCGGTGCCGCGGACTCGGTGGCGGTCACCTGCTCGTCGCCCGCCCCGTCGTTCGTCCCGTCGTTCGTCCCGGCGTTCGTCCCGGCGGGCGACGGCGAAGACGTGTCCGCTGCCGGGGTAGGCGTCGCCGACGTCGCAGCCGTGGCGTTGGCGGCCGACTGCCCGTCGTCATCCCCGCTCCCGCACGCGGTCAGGGCCGCAAGGCTGATGGTCAGGGCGGCGAGGCAGCGCACGGCGTTCCGGCGGCGTGAGACGAAGGCAGTCATGAGGTCCCCCCAGGGATGGCAGGTGTGTTCGGGTTACGTGAGCTATACGCGTCAGCTCACCCGTTGGGTTACACCCCGATTCGACTTTTTTTCGGCTGCCTGCCTCAGGGCTCCCTGGGGGCTCACTCGGCGAGCCAGTACACCTCCCGCAGCGACTGCACCTGGCCCTCGTCGTCGTAGTCGATCGCGAACACCCATCGCGGCCCAGCGGCCAGCCGACCCACTACTTCGCTCAGCCGCACGTCCGTAGGGCTCCCACCGACCAGCTCCCGAGCCTCGACCAGCGTCCGCCCCGGCAGGACCAGCGTGTGCACCACACCGACGGGTTCCGCGGTGCCCTGGACGGCACGGAGCTGTTCGACGGTGATCTGCACCGTGTCCCCGTTCGCCACCGCGCCGTACACATAGCCCAGTTCGCTGGCGTACTCCTCACCCGGAGCGGGCGTCGGCGGCACGAACAGCGAAGCCGTCGGCGTCGGAGCGACGGCGGGCGGCTCGGGCCCCCAGGGGCCGCGGGTCAGCGCCAGGCCTCCCACGGCCAGCGCCACGGCCAGCATCGCGCCGCCGGACGCCACAGCGGCCCGCTTGCGCCGCTGGCGCTGCTCCCCGCGCGCCCGGATCCGCTCCGCTGCGAGCGGCTCGAAGCGCCGCCGACCCGACTCGGCGAGGCCGGCGAGGTGATCCTCCAGTTCGATTTCGTCAGTCATGACGCACCTCCGACATTCGGGTCGTCCGCGGATCCAGCTCAGTGTCGGTCAGCAGCCGCGCCAGCGCCGCCCGCCCCCGGCTCAGATGGGCCTTGACCGTACCGACAGGGCAGTCGACCTCGGCAGCCACCTGTTCAACCGTCAGGTCGCACAGGTGGTGGAGCACTACGGCACGCCGTTGGGCCTCGGGGATCCGCCGCAGCGCCTCGACCAGCACCACGTGGTGCGGTTCCGGCGGCGGTACGGTGGCTGGCGGGCCCTGGCGTCGGGCGAAGGCCAGCGCGGTACGCACCCGCCGCCACCGGCTGACCGCCATCCGCCAAGCGGTTGTCCGCACCCACGCCTCGGGGGCGCCGTCTTCCAGATCCAGCTCACTCCGGCGTTCCCAGGCCCGTGCGAAAGCTTCCTGGACCACATCCTGCGCCTCTGCCAGGTCTCCTGTCATCGCGTACAGCTGACCGACGAGCCGTCCCACGCTCGCGGCATAGAAGGCGTCGAACGCCCGCTCGTCCGTACCCCCGCCGCCGCGCGGTGCCTCTGGTGGTGCTGGTGGTGCTGGTGGTGGTCGCATGCCTCTCCTGTCATGATCACGATGCACGGTGCCACCCGGCCCCCTCACCACACAAGAAGTCAGCACACACGATAAACGCAGAAAGCCCCTGTACCGGGACCCGGTACAGGGGCTTTCTCTACAATGAGTTCGGCGGCGTCCTACTCTCCCACAGGGTCCCCCCTGCAGTACCATCGGCGCTGTAAGGCTTAGCTTCCGGGTTC
>NZ_JBTVYK010000091.1:0-14761 GCF_054788135.1 Streptomyces sp. O3 | reverse complement strand
GAGACAGGCCGTGGGGTCGCCTGAAGAGCCCGCGCGTGGGGCGGGGCCGGCGGCGTCCGCCGAGGCGCGGGCCGGGGGCCGGGTGGGCGGCAGGGGCGTGTCCGCTGCCGGTGGCGTGCCCGTCGCACCCGGCGGGAAGGCGTCCGGGGGCGCGGCCAAGGGGGCCGCGGACGCTCGGGGCGGCGATCCGCTGGACGGGCTCACCGACGTGGTCGAGTCCGCGGCCGCCCGTTCCGGCGAGCCGCTGCTCGTCGTACCGGACGGCGGCGAACGGCTCGTCCTGCTCATCGCGGACGGCGGCGCCGCCGCCGACGCCTGCGTCCGTTACGCCGAGACCCTGGAAGCCGCCAGGACCACCGCGCGCGCCCCCGAGGAGGGCGAACTGGTCGTCGGCCTCTCCGCGCCGGCCGGGCCGGTCGCCGCCGCCACCGCGTACAAACAGGCCGAACAGGCGCTGTCCGTCGCCCGCCGCCGCGGCCGCGCCCTGGTCGAGCACGAGGAGCTCGCCGCGGGCTCGGTGCTGCCGCTGCTCGCCGACGACGCCGTACGCGCCTTCGCGGACGGCCTGCTGCGCGCGCTGCGCGAACACGACGCCACCGGCCGCGGCGACCTCGTGGAGTCCCTGCGGGCCTGGCTCTCGCGGCACGGCCAGTGGGACGCGGCCGCCGCCGAACTGGGCGTCCACCGCCACACCCTGCGCTACCGGATGCGCCGTGTGGAGGAGATCCTCGGCCGCTCGCTGGACGACCCGGACGCCCGGATGGAGCTCTGGCTGGCGCTGAAGACCACCGCGGCCGCCTCGGACCAGACGCCCGAACCGGCCCTGGGGCATGGGCTGGAGCAGGGACCGGGGCAGGGGCCCGCTCCTGAGTAGCGGGCGGGACCGCGCTCACCCATCTGCCAATCCGGTGCGCCCCGCCCCCCGACTGCTACGTGCCGGATAAACGCCAGGCGAGCCCCGCGCCCCTACGGTGGGGAGAACCCCCAGCAACCGACGCGGAAGGGCCGGGAATCACGATGACTTCCACCCACGCCTTCTGGCTCGCCGGCCGCCAGGCCACCGGCGAGACCACCCTCGACGTCACGTCCCCCTGGGACGGCCGCACGGTCGGCACCGTCAGCGTGCCGACCGACGCCCAGGTCGAGGAGGCCGTGGCCGCCGCCCACGCGGTGCGCGACACGTTCGCGGCCACTCCCGCCCACGTACGCGCCGCCGCCCTGGACCATGTCTCGCGCAGGCTGGTCGAGCGCACCGAGGAGATCGCCGAGCTGATCTCCGCCGAGAACGGCAAGCCCATGAAGTGGGCCCGCGGCGAGGTCGGCCGCGCCGTCTCGGTGTTCCGCTTCGCCGCCGAAGAGGCCCGCCGTTTCAACGGCGGTGAGGCCCAGCGCCTGGACACCGACGCCGGCGGCGTCGGCCGCCTCGCCCTCACCCGCCGCTTCCCGCGCGGCGTCGTGCTCGGCATCGCGCCGTTCAACTTCCCGCTCAACCTCTGCGCCCACAAGATCGCCCCGGCGATCGCGGTCGGCGCGCCGATCATCCTCAAGCCCGCGCCCGCGACCCCGCTGTCCGGCCTGGTCATCGGCGAGCTGCTCGCCGAGACCGAGCTGCCGGAGGGCTCGTGGAGCATCCTGCCGGTCGCCAACGACAAGATGCCCGCCCTGGTCCAGGACGAGCGCCTTCCCGTGATCTCCTTCACCGGCTCCGACAAGGTCGGCTACGCGATCATGGACTCGGTGCCGCGCAAGCACCTCACCCTGGAACTCGGCGGCAACGGCGCCGCGGTCGTCCTCGCCGACTTCGACTCGGACGCCGACCTCGACTGGGCCGCGAGCCGCATCGCGACCTTCTCGAACTACCAGGGCGGCCAGTCCTGCATCTCCGTGCAGCGCGTGATCGCCGACGCGTCCCTGCACGACCGGCTGCTGCCGCGCATCGTCAAGGCCGTCGAGGCGCAGGTCACCGGCGACCCGTCGGACAGCGCGACCGAGGTCGGCCCGCTGGTCAACGAGGACGCCGCCAAGCGCGTCGAGTCCTGGGTCGACGAGGCCGTCCAGAAGGGCGCCAAGCTGCTCACCGGCGGCAAGCGCGACGGCGCCGCCTACGCGCCGACCGTGCTCACCGACGTACCGGCCGACGCCACCCTCGCCTGCGAGGAGGTCTTCGGCCCCGTCCTGACGGTCACCAGGGTGGACGGCGAGCAGGAGGCCTTCGACGCGGTCAACGCCTCCAAGTACGGCCTCCAGGCGGGCGTGTTCACGCACGACACGAAGACCGCGTTCCGTGCCCACCGGGCTCTTGAGGTCGGCGGTGTGATCGTCGGCGACGTCCCGTCCTACCGCGCGGACCAGATGCCGTACGGCGGCGCCAAGCAGTCCGGCGTGGGCCGCGAGGGCGTCCGCTACGCGATGGACGACTACACGTACGAGCGGGTCATGGTCCTCACCGGCCTCGACCTGTAGCGATACGGCACGCGGACACGGACACCGCGCAGCGGCCGGAGCCTCACACCAGGGGCTCCGGCCGCTTTCGTACCCGCGCGGCGGACGAGCGCTGCGCGCAGGCTGGTGCGAAAGGGCGGAATCGGGTACCAACGAGCGAGTAGCACTGGTCGGTAACCACGGCCCGGCCGGTTCCGTCGACCCCCTAGCGGCGAGGTGAGCTCCTCATGTCGGCCACACCTTCCTCCCAGCCCGCTCAGCCCGCTCAGCCCGATCAGCCTGCCCAGTCCCCGTCCCCGCACCCGCCGTCCAAGGTCACCGAGCGCGAGGCCCGCCAGGTGGCCGAGGCCGCCCGCGAACAGGACTGGCAGAAGCCCAGCTTCGCCAAGGAGCTGTTCCTCGGCCGCTTCCGGATCGATCTGATCCACCCGCACCCGCTGCCCGCCGACGAGGACGCCCAGCGCGGCGAGGAGTTCCTCGCCAAGCTCCGCGACTTCTGCGAGACGAAGATCGACGGGGCGCGGATCGAGCGCGAGGCCCGGATCCCCGACGAGGTGATCAACGGCCTCAAGGACCTCGGCGCGCTCGGCATGAAGATCGACACCAAGTACGGCGGCCTCGGCCTCACCCAGGTGTACTACAACAAGGCCCTCGCCCTGGTCGGCTCCGCCAACCCCGCCATCGGCGCGCTGCTCTCGGCCCACCAGTCCATCGGCGTACCGCAGCCGCTGAAGATCTTCGGCACCCAGGAGCAGAAGGACGCCTTCCTGCCGCGCCTGGCCCGTACCGACATCTCGGCCTTCCTGCTCACCGAGCCGGACGTGGGCTCCGACCCGGCCCGCCTCGCGACCAGCGCCGTACCGGACGGCGACGACTACCTGCTGGACGGCGTGAAGCTCTGGACCACCAACGGGGTCGTCGCCGACCTCCTGGTCGTCATGGCCCGCGTACCCCGCTCCGAAGGCCACAAGGGCGGCATCACCGCCTTCGTCGTCGAGGCGTCCGCCGACGGCGTCACCGTCGAGAACCGCAACGCCTTCATGGGCCTGCGCGGCCTGGAGAACGGCGTCACCCGCTTCCACCAGGTCAGGGTCCCGGCCGCGAACCGCATCGGCCCCGAGGGCGCGGGCCTCAAGATCGCCCTCACCACCCTCAACACCGGTCGGCTCTCGCTGCCCGCGGCGTGCGTCGGCGCCGGAAAGTGGAGCCTGAAGATCGCCCGCGAGTGGTCGGCGGTCCGCGAGCAGTGGGGCAAACCGGTCGCCGAGCACGAGGCCGTCGGCAGCAAGATCTCCTTCATCGCCGCGACCACGTTCGCCCTCGAAGCCGTACTCGACCTGTCCTCGCAGATGGCCGACGAGGACCGCAACGACATCCGTATCGAGGCCGCGCTCGCCAAGCTCTACGGCTCCGAGATGGCCTGGCTCATCGCCGACGAACTCGTCCAGATCCGCGGCGGCCGCGGCTTCGAGACCGCCGAGTCGCTGGCCGCCCGCGGCGAACGCGCCGTACCCGCCGAGCAACTGCTGCGCGACCTGCGGATCAACCGCATCTTCGAGGGCTCGACGGAGATCATGCACCTGCTGATCGCCCGCGAGGCCGTCGACGCCCACCTCAAGGTCGCCGGAGACCTCATCGACCCGGACAAGTCCCTGGGCGACAAGGCGAAGGCGGGCGCGCGGGCCGGTGGCTTCTACGCCCGCTGGCTGCCCAAGCTGGTCGCCGGACCGGGACAGCTCCCGCGCACCTACGGCGAGTTCCACCCGCCGGGACACCGTGACCTCTCCGGCCACCTGCGCTACGTCGAACGCACCTCGCGCAAGCTCGCCCGCTCCACCTTCTACGCGATGTCCCGCTGGCAGGGCCGGATGGAGACCAAACAGGGCTTCCTGGGCCGGATCGTCGACATCGGCGCCGAACTCTTCGCCATGAGCGCGGCCTGCGTACGGGCGGAACTCCTGCGCACCGGCGGGGACCACGGGCAGGCGGCCTACCAGCTGGCGGACGTCTTCTGCCGCCAGTCCCGGATCAGGGTCGACGAGCTGTTCGGCCGCCTGTGGACCAACACCGACGACCTGGACCGCAAGGTCGTCAAGGGCGTGCTGGGCGGCCAGTACACCTGGCTGGAGCAGGGCGTCGTCGACCTCAGCGGTGAAGGACCCTGGATCGCCGACGCCACACCCGGCCCCGCTGAGAAGGAGAACGTCCACCGCCCCATCCGCTGACCGGCGCGGCGTCCGCGCGACCGGCGCGCGGACCGCCGAACGCGCCCCGCCCACGCCGTGTTTCACCGGGCCGCACCACGCGTGCGGAGGCCGGGCGACCCCGCCGCCCGGCCTCCCGTACGTCATGTGCCGGAGGCCGGCGGGGGCGCGGGGTCGGATCGCCCGGCGGCCCAGGCGACAATGGGGGGATGAGCGATATGCCTGCCCCTCTCGCCGACCCGCATCTCGTCTTCGACCCCGCGGACGACCCGCGGGACATCGTGGTGCTCGGCTCCACGGGATCGATCGGAACCCAGGCCGTCGACCTGGTCCTGCGCCACCCCGACCGCTTCCGGGTCACCGCGCTCTCCGCGGCCGGCGGCCGGGTCGACCTGCTGGCCGAGCAGGCCAGGCGACTGCGGGCGCGGACCGTCGCGGTCGCGCGCGAGGACGCCGTACCCGCGCTGCGCGAAGCACTCGCCGGGCAGTACGGAACCGAACCGCTCCCGGAGATCCTGGCGGGCCCCGACGCCGCGACCCAGCTCGCCGCCGGCGACTGCCACACCGTACTGAACGGCATCACCGGCTCCATCGGCCTCGCGCCGACCCTCGCCGCCCTAGAGGCCGGGCGCACCCTGGCCCTGGCCAACAAGGAGTCGCTGATCGTCGGCGGCCCGCTGGTCAAGGCGCTGGCCAAGCCGGGGCAGATCATCCCGGTGGACTCCGAGCACGCCGCGCTGTTCCAGGCGCTGGCCGCCGGGACCCGCGCCGACGTGCGCAAGCTCGTCGTCACCGCGTCCGGCGGCCCCTTCCGGGGGCGTACGAAGGCGGAGCTGGCGGACGTCACACCGCAGGACGCGCTCGCCCACCCCACCTGGGCCATGGGCCCGGTGATCACCGTGAACTCGGCGACCCTGGTCAACAAGGGCCTGGAGGTCATCGAGGCGCACCTGCTCTACGACATCCCCTTCGACCGCATCGAGGTCGTCGTCCACCCGCAGTCCTACGTCCACTCCATGGTCGAGTTCACCGACGGCTCGACCCTGGCCCAGGCCACACCGCCGGACATGCGCGGGCCGATCGCCATCGGCATCGGGTGGCCCGAACGGGTCCCGGACGCGGCCCCCGCCTTCGACTGGTCCCAGGCGTCCAGCTGGGAGTTCTTCCCGCTCGACACCGAGGCCTTCCCGTCGGTCGGACTCGCCCGGCACGTCGGCGAGCTGGGGGGCACCGCGCCCGCGGTGTTCAACGCGGCGAACGAGGAGTGCGTCGACGCCTTCCTCGCGGGCAGGCTGCCGTTCAACGGCATCATGGAGACGGTCACCGAGGTCGTGACCGAACACGGCGTCCCGCGCTCGGGAACTTCTCTGACGGTCGCGGACGTCCTCGATGCGGAGGCCTGGGCGCGCGCCCGAGCCCGTGAACTGGCCGGTCTGGCCGCGACTGCGGCACCGGCGGGACCGAAGACGACGCATGACACCGCGGAGGCTCGTGCATGACGATCCTGATGATGATCCTCGGCATAGTCGTCTTCGTGGTCGGGCTGCTGTTCTCGATCGCCTGGCACGAGCTGGGGCATCTGAGCACCGCGAAGCTGTTCGGCATCCGGGTGCCGCAGTACATGGTCGGCTTCGGCCCGACGCTCTTCTCCCGGAAGAAGGGCGAGACCGAGTACGGCGTCAAGGCGATCCCGCTCGGCGGCTACATCCGCATGATCGGCATGTTCCCGCCGGGCAAGGACGGACGCCTGGAGGCCCGCTCGACCTCGCCCTGGCGCGGCATGATCGAGGACGCCCGCTCGGCGGCCTTCGAGGAACTCCAGCCAGGCGACGAGAAGCGGCTCTTCTACACGCGCGCGCCCTGGAAGCGCGTCATCGTGATGTTCGCCGGGCCCTTCATGAACCTGATCCTGGCCGTCGTGATCTTCCTCGGCGTGCTGATGACCTTCGGCTGGAACGAGCAGACCACCACCGTCAGCCGGGTCTCGGACTGCGTCATCGAGCAGAGCGAGAACCGCTCCGTCTGCGAGGACGGCGACCGGCCCGCACCCGCCAAGGCCGCGGGCCTGAAGGCGGGCGACACGATCGTCGCGTTCAACGGGACCAGGGTCGACGACTGGTCGACGCTCCAGTCCCGGATCCGCGCGACGCTCGGCCCGGCCACCCTCACCGTCGAACGCGACGGCGCCGAGAAGGTCCTCCAGGCCGACCTGATCAGAAACCAGGTCAGCAAGACCGACGGCAGCGGCGGCTATGTCGAGGGCGAGTACGTCTACGCGGGCTTCCTCGGCTTCACCCCGGCCTCCGGCATCGTCGAACAGTCCTTCACGGACTCCGTGGACCGCATGGGCATCATCATGGAGAACGGCTTCGACGCGCTGATCGCCCTGCCGTCCAAGATCCCCGACCTGTGGGACGCGGCCTTCGGCGACGGCGAGCGCAAGCAGGACTCCCCGATGGGCGTGGTCGGCGCGGCCCGCGTCGGCGGCGAGGTCTTCACCCTCGACATCCCGCCGGAGAACCAGATCGCGATGATGCTGTTCCTCGTCGCGGGCTTCAACCTCTCGCTGTTCCTGTTCAACATGCTGCCGCTGCTGCCCCTGGACGGCGGCCATATCGCGGGCGCCCTGTGGGAGTCGCTGCGCCGCAAGCTGGCCCGGCTCCTCAAACGGCCCGACCCCGGCCCGTTCGACGTCGCGAAGCTGATGCCCGTCGCCTATGTGGTGGCCGGGATCTTCATCTGCTTCACCGTCCTGGTCCTGATCGCCGACGTCGTTAACCCGGTGAAGATCTCCTGACCGCACGCCGTTCACGACGGCCGGACGCCAGAGCGTCCGGCCGTCGTCGATCGGGTGGGTTTGGCGGTGGCGGTGTGCTCCACGCGGCGGCCGTGGCGTAATCTCGAACCCTGGAGCCCGCCGATACGACGAGGCCGGGCCCCCGACTTCGACGCCTTCGACGACTCAGCGATTCGACGATTCAGCGATTCGACGACTTCGACCCGCCTCGATCCACACCTCGATCCACGCCTTGATCCACACCTTGGGGTTGCACAGCAGATGACTGCTATTTCTCTGGGAATGCCGTCCGTACCGACCAAGCTCGCCGAGCGGCGCCGCTCGCGGCAGATCCAGGTCGGATCGGTGGCGGTGGGCGGGGACGCCCCGGTCTCGGTGCAGTCGATGACCACGACGCGCACCTCGGACATCGGGGCGACGCTCCAGCAGATCGCGGAGCTCACCGCGTCGGGCTGCCAGATCGTCCGGGTGGCCTGCCCGACGCAGGACGACGCGGACGCGCTGGCGACCATCGCGCGCAAGTCCCAGATCCCGGTGATCGCCGACATCCACTTCCAGCCGAAGTACGTGTTCGCGGCGATCGACGCCGGGTGCGCGGCGGTGCGCGTCAATCCGGGCAACATCAAGCAGTTCGACGACAAGGTCAAGGAGATCGCCAAGGCGGCGTCGCAGAGCGGCACCCCGATCCGGATCGGCGTGAACGCCGGATCGCTGGACGCGCGCCTCCTGAAGAAGTACGGCAAGGCCACCCCCGAGGCGCTGGTCGAGTCGGCGCTGTGGGAGTGCTCGCTGTTCGAGGAGCACGGCTTCCGGGACATCAAGATCTCGGTCAAGCACAACGACCCGGTCGTGATGGTCAACGCCTACCGGCAGCTGGCCGCCCAGTGCGACTACCCGCTGCACCTCGGCGTCACCGAGGCCGGTCCCGCCTTCCAGGGCACCATCAAGTCGGCCGTGGCCTTCGGGGCGCTGCTGAGCGAGGGCATCGGGGACACCATCCGGGTCTCGCTCTCCGCGCCGCCCGCCGAAGAGGTCAAGGTCGGCATGCAGATCCTGGAGTCGCTGAACCTCAAGCAGCGCCGCCTGGAGATCGTCTCCTGCCCGTCCTGCGGGCGTGCCCAGGTCGACGTGTACAAGCTGGCCGAGGAGGTCACCGCGGGCCTGGACGGCATGGAGGTGCCGCTGCGGGTCGCCGTGATGGGCTGCGTGGTCAACGGGCCCGGCGAGGCGCGGGAAGCCGACCTGGGCGTCGCGTCCGGCAACGGCAAGGGCCAGATCTTCGTCAAGGGCGAGGTCATCAAGACCGTACCCGAGTCGAAGATCGTGGAGACCCTGATCGACGAGGCCATGAAGATCGCCGAGCAGATGGAACGCGACGGCGTCGCCTCCGGCGAGCCCGAGGTCTCCGTGAGCTGACCGCGGGCTCCCGGCCCCGGTCAGGCTCCGGTCCGGTCCCTTCGCGGGCGTCCCCAGCGGCTCCAGGTACAGTGCGAGGAGATCAGCGACGCACGGCGTTGCCCGTAAGGAGTGGTGGAGCGGCCCCAGTGTTGACGCAGACGACGACGCGGGTTCTCGAACCCCAGGACCTCGACGCGGCACTCGAGGTACTCGAGCGCGAACCCGTCGCGAACGCCTTCGTCACCTCGCGTGTCCTGGCCGCCGGGCTCGACCCCTGGCGACTCGGCGGCGAGATGTGGGGCTGGTACGCGAACGGCCGACTGCGCTCCCTGTGCTACGCGGGCGCGAACCTCGTCCCGATCTGCGCGACCCCCGACGCCGTACGCGCCTTCGTCGACCGGGCCCGCAGGTCCGGCCGCCGCTGCTCCTCGATCGTCGGCCCGGCCGAGCCCACCGCCCTGCTGTGGCGGCTGCTCGAACCGGGCTGGGGCCCGGCCCGCGAGGTCCGCGCCCACCAGCCGCTGATGGTCGCCGACCGGCTGCCGGCCGATGTCGCGCCCGACCCGTACGTCCGCCGCGTCCGCAAGGACGAGATGGACATGATCATGCCCGCCTGCGTGGCGATGTTCACCGAGGAGGTCGGCGTCTCGCCGATGGCCGGCGACGGCGGGCTCCTCTACCAGGCGAGGGTCGCCGAACTGGTCGGCTCGGGACGCTCCTTCGCCCGCGTCGACCCGGACACCGGGCAGGTCGTCTTCAAGGCGGAGATCGGCGCGGCGACCCCCACGACCTGCCAGATCCAAGGCGTCTGGGTGGCGCCCGAGTACCGCGGGCGCGGGCTGTCCGAAGCGGGCATGGCCGCGGTGCTGCGCTACGCGCTCGCCGATGTGGCGCCGGTGGCCAGCCTCTATGTGAACGACTTCAACACCGCGGCCAGGGCCGCGTACCGCCGCGTCGGCTTTGAAGAGGTCGGCGCGTTCATGAGCGTCCTGTTCTGACATGAGCGTCCTGTTCTGACCTGCCGCCGCTGAGCCGCCGCTTCTGACCCGCCGCCACGTTCGCGCCCTGGGCGGCGGCGCGTACGGACGACCCGCGGAGCACCCGGCGGCACCGGGCAGCTGCCCGTCCTCCCGCGGCCGCCCAGCGGTAGTCTCCCGGCATGCTGAGCTTTCCCGGAGGCCGCCGCTCCCCGGACGACATCGTGATCGCGCCGCTCGACCTCCCCGCGCGCGTGGACGAGGCCCTGGCCGTGCAGGCCGTCGCCTTCGGACTCAGCCAGGACGAGGTCGGCGTACGCCGGCAGATCGTGCTGCGGCACATGAACCAGCCCGGCGCCCGCGCCCTCGGCGCCACCACCCGCGACGGCCGCCTGGCCGGGTTCGTCTACGGCATGCCGAACGACCGCACGCACTGGTGGTCCACGGTCGTCGAGCCCTATCTGCGCGACCTCGGACGCGACGACTGGCTCGACGACTCCTTCGTCATCACCGAGCTGCACGTCCACCCCGGCTTCCAGAACCGCGGCGTCGGCCGCGCCCTCATCACCGGCATCACCGACCCGGTCCCCGAGCCCCGCTCGATCCTCTCCGCCATCGACACCGACAGCCCGGCCCGCGGCCTCTACCACTCGCTCGGCTACACCGACCTGGCCCGCCAGGTGTGCTTCCCCAGCGCCCCGAGCCCGTACGCCGTCATGGGCGCCCCGCTGCCCCTGCGCCGCCGCCGGAGCGGGTCCGACGGGCCGCCCGGAGCCCGCCGCCCCGGTATCTGATTTCCGCCGGGGCCCGCGACCCGGTTAACCTCCAGGGCAGTCGACGCTTTCCACGCAGGAGTTCACCATGGCCCAGGTCCAGCGCATGTCCCGCATGATGATCAAGACACTGCGCGATGACCCGGCCGACGCCGAGACGCTCAGCCACAAGCTGCTGGTCCGCGCCGGCTACGTACGCCGCAACGCCGCCGGTATCTGGTCCTGGCTGCCGCTCGGCAAGAAGGTGCTGGACAACGTCTCGCGCGTGGTCCGCGAGGAGATGGACGCCATCGGCGGCCAGGAGGTCCTGCTGCCCGCGCTGCTCCCCAAGGAGCCGTACGAGGCGTCCGGACGCTGGGACGAGTACGGCGACCTGCTGTTCCGCGTCAAGGACCGCAAGGGCGCCGACCACCTGCTCGGCCCCACCCACGAAGAGGTCTTCACCCAGACGGTCAAGGACCAGTGCACGTCCTACAAGGACCTGCCGGTCATCCTGTACCAGATCCAGACCAAGTACCGCGACGAGGCGCGTCCGCGCTCCGGCGTGCTGCGCGGCCGCGAGTTCCAGATGAAGGACTCGTACTCCTTCGACACCAGCGACGAGGGCCTCGCCGAGTCCTACGCCCTGCACCGCGAGGCGTACCAGAAGATCTTCCAGCGCCTCGGCCTGGACTACCGCATCTGCTCGGCCGTGTCCGGCGCGATGGGCGGCTCGGCGTCCGAGGAGTTCCTGGCCCCGGCCCCCGCGGGCGAGGACACCTTCGCGGACTGCCCCGCCTGCGACTACGCGGCGAACACCGAGGCCGTCACCTTCGCGCTGCGGCCGGCCGACGGCTCGGCGCACGGCCCCGCCGAGGAGCTGGACACCCCCGACACGCCGACCATCGAGACCCTCGCCGAGCACCTCGGCGTCCCGGCGTCGGCCACCCTGAAGAACCTCCTGGTCAAGGTGGACGGCGAGATCGTCGCGGTCGGCGTGCCCGGCGACCGCGAGGTGGACCTCGACAAGCTCGCCGAGCACCTGGCCCCGGCCGAGATCGAGCTGGTCACGGCCGACGACTTCACCGGCCGCCCCGACCTCGTACGCGGCTACGTCGGCCCGCAGGGCCTGGACAAGGTCCGCTACATCGCCGACCCGCGGGTGGCCCCCGGCACCGCCTGGATCACCGGCGCCAACAAGCCCGACACGCACGCGCGCAACGTCGTCTGCGGCCGCGACTTCGAGGTCGACGACTACGTCGACGTGGTCGTCGTCGCCGAGGGCGACCCGTGCCCCGCCTGCGGCACCGGACTGAAGCTCGACCGCGCCATCGAGATCGGCCACATCTTCCAGCTCGGCCGCAAGTACGCCGACACCTTCCAGCTCGACGTACTGGGCCAGCAGGGCAAGCCGGTCCGGGTCACGATGGGCTCGTACGGCATCGGCGTGTCCCGCGCGGTGGCGGCCCTGGCCGAGCAGTCCGCCGACGACAAGGGACTGTGCTGGGCCCGTGAGGTCGCCCCGGCCGACGTGCACATCGTCGCGGCGGGCAAGGCCGCGCAGACCGAGCTGGCGCTGTCCGTCGCCGAGCAGCTGGGCGACGCGGGCGTCCGCGTCCTGGTCGACGACCGCGCCGGGGTCTCGCCGGGCGTCAAGTTCACCGACGCGGAGCTGATCGGCGTCCCGACCATCCTGGTCGCGGGCCGCCGCACGGCCGAGGGCGTCGTCGAACTCAAGGACCGCCGCACCGGCGAGCGCGAGGAGCTCCCGGTGGCCGAGGCCATCGCCCGCGTCACGGCACAGTCCAGCCCGACCGGCGCTTGAGGCCACCTTTGAGCCTTAGGGAAGGGGCGGGGTGGGGGACAAGATCCCTGACCCCGTCCCTTCCGCCCAGCCGCAGCTACAACCAGGACGCGAACTCGAGCAGCGGCTCGGCCTGACGGGCCCGCCCCGCGCGCAGTGCCCGCGCCGCCGCCCCCACCGCACGGAACAGCGTCCACCCCCGCAACCGCTCCCGATCGACGTCCAGCGAGTCCGCCAGCTTGCCGACCCGGCGGCGCGCCGTGGCCGCCCCAGCGCTGGACGCGACCAGGTCGTCGAGCCGGTCCAGGACGAGCAGCGCCAGATCGTAGGCGCGCTCGCCCACGACCGGGTCGGGCCCGACCGCCAGCCACGGCGCTCGCTCGCCGGAGAGCACCTTGCCCTGGCGGAAGGCGCCGTGCAGCAGAAACGACTCGGGCTCGGCGCGGTCGGCGTCGGCGTCGGCGACGAGCGCGGTTCGTGCCGACAGCGCCGCGTCGACCAGCGGGCGCACCGAGGCGTCGGCCACCGAGTCCATCGCCGCGGCGAGCCGGGCCGTCCGTACGTCGACGGTCTCGAAGACTCGCGAGGGGGGCGGCGGCACCCACAGCCGCCGCACCGTCCCCGCCGCCTCCAACTGAGCCTTGGCCTCCGGCAGCGAGCGCAGCGAGACGTCGGCGTGCAGCCGTTCGAGCAGCAGCGCGTCGTCCGCGCCGTGCTCCAGGAGCTGGCACGCCCCCCAGCCGTCCCAGTGGGCCAGCGCGGCGGCCTCCAGCGTGGGCCGCGCGGCGGGCGGCGCGAGCTTCAGGACGGCGGGCGTGCCGTCGGGCCGCCGTACGAGGATGACAAGGCTGGAGCGGCCGCCGGGGGCGTGCACCCGCTCGATGGTCAGGCCGCGCCGCGAGACGGCCTCCTGGGCGGCCTGAGGCAGCTTCTCGAGCCATTCGGCCGTGCCGCCCCGCTCGTACCCGGCGGCCCCGTCCTGCGGCGACTCGCCGAGCGCCTGGACGAGGAGCTGCGGCGGTTCCAAAGCCATGCGTGCGTCGTTCCTTTCGCCCTGCTCGGGTCTACGAGGTCGCGGCGGCGCTCACGCTGCCGCACTGTCGTCGGGCACCACGCTCCGCGATGCCCCCCGCGAGCGGGCACCTCCCGCTCGCTCGGAGCCAAGCGCGCCGAGGCGGGCCGATGCCGTGGCATCCCCCGCCGCGCCGCCCGGCAAGGGTCGGCCTGACACGCGCGTCCACCGCGGCGCCGTCGCCCCCTCCGCCTTGCCGCCGTACCCGCAGACCACCGCTCACCAGCAGTGAAAGCGCACCGCATGGCGAGATCAGCCCGCTCCGCCGAACAGACCCTAGCCGCCCACGGCACCCGCCACCGCGCCGGCGAACCGCGCGGGAAGCCCACCGGAGGCTACGCGGCGGTCCGCCGCCGCGGCGTGCCCGGCCTGAGCCTGCTCCTGGCGGTGCGGCGGTGTCGCGTCCTGGCGGTGCGGCGGTGTCGCGCTGATCTGCTGAGCCGTTGGCGTCGGTGTCGGTGGCCCGAGTGCGCGTCGGGCTGTCGACTCGGTGTGCCGGGGCCGCAGGCCGCGGCGTCGCGACGGCGCGGGGCCTGGGCCGTCGGCGGCCTGGGTGGCGGAGCGGGTGCGGGGCGGGCTGTGGGCCCGGTGCGGTGGGCGCGGTGCGCCGTGCGGTCACGATGGCGTGGCGGCGGCACTCGGGCCGCTCGCGGTGCCCGTCGCGTCGGCGGACCGTTCGGCGAGTCCGGGGAAGGCCACGCCGCTGCCCCGCCACCGCGCCGCCCGCACCGCCGACTCGCGCAGCGCGTCCGCCGCCGACCGGCGCCGGTCGCCGTCCGCCGCGCGGACGAGGTCCGCGTACACCCCGGCGACCCGGTCCTCCAGCTCCGCGGCCAGCCGCACCGCGGCAGCCGGGTCCGGCACGGGGAACGGCAGCGCGTAGGCCGCTTCCGCGGGCTCGGGCTCCGCGTCCATGCCGCGCACCGTGCGGCGCAGCGCGTCACGCCTGGCGCGGTGCGCGTCGTACGCGGTGCGCACCTCGGCCTTGCGGTCCTTGCCGATCCGGCCTCCGACGACCCCGTAGCCGTACACGGCCGCGTGCTCCGCGCGCAGCGCCGCCTGGTAGGCGGCGACGAGCTTCTCGTTCGCCGCGTTCGCCCCGCTCATCGCCCCGCCTCGCTCAACAGGTACACGTGTACGTCGCCCGCCGCCGCGACCGAGGCCAGCAGCCTGGCCTGCTCGCCGGGCAGCTCCAGGAGCGCCGTGCGGCGGGCGTCGGCCAGCTTCCGCTCGGCCGCGGCCAGCTGGGCCAGGGCCGCCTTCTCGTCGGCGGGCACCGCGGCCGACGCGCCGGGCGCGGGCGACGGGCCCGTGG
>NZ_JBTVYK010000090.1:0-14765 GCF_054788135.1 Streptomyces sp. O3 | reverse complement strand
CGCGATCCCCGCGTCCCGGCACGCCCGGGCCACCCGAACAGCGATTTCGCCACGGTTGGCGATGAGCACCTTGCGCACGATGGCTCCCTCTCCTTGAAACAAGCCGAGTTTAGGGACTGCCGACACGGCACCACGACCCGTCCCCTGCGGTGAGTTTGCCCACACTGGCTTGGGTTGCGCTTGGCTCGGGCCCGCCCGAACCCGCGAAGTCCCTTGTCGCCCCACCGTACGCGGGCTTCCCGAACTGCAGAGTAACTCTCCGGTGTGGTGAAGGTCTCTATCCGTGAGATCAGCGACTCCTCACGATTCTTTGTGGGGACTCTACTAATCGGCAGCTCTGACTTTGCCGCGCGCCCGCCTCTTGTCCGGTGCTTTACCCGTTAGTAACGTTCGCGCTGATCCCCCCAACGTACGCACCGGGACAGCCGAATCAGTCGAAAGAGGGTGGAGCGCCATGGCGCTGTCGCGCACACCGGGCAGACCGGTCACTCTGGCGGCGGCGCTCGTGCTCTTCGCCGAGGCCGTGGGCATCGGGCTCCTGAACGGCTTCCTCGGCCTGGTCGTCG
The DNA here is from genome assembly GCF_054788135.1 of Streptomyces sp. O3. NCBI lineage: Bacteria > Bacillati > Actinomycetota > Actinomycetes > Kitasatosporales > Streptomycetaceae > Streptomyces > Streptomyces sp. O3. The sequence continues at coordinate 14,199 of NZ_JBTVYK010000090.1, read as the reverse complement.
ACCGGCAGGCGATGTCACTCGGCGGGCTGGACCCGCGCGTCATGTCGGTGTCCGCGTGGGTCGCGGGCGGGGTGTTCGGCGGCTACCTCGCGCTCTGCGCGGTACTCCTGCTGCGCGCCGCGCCGCGCTGCGCGACCGCGCGCTGGGCGGGTTCGCGCGCGGGGTGCTGATCAGCGCCGCCGTCGCGCACGGGCTGCTCGGCGCGTTCGCGGTGGGCCTGGTGGGCTGGGCGGCGTTCGGGTTCCTGATGGCGGTGCTCGCGCTGATCGTGCTCAGCCTGATGACGTACGCGGCCGAGCCCACCGCCGAGCCTCCGGCACACGCCACCCCGGCCTGAAGACCTGACAGGCCACACAAGACGAGCAGCCATGCGAGCCAGACGAGCCATGCGAGCCGTACGGGCTACTCGACGACGGCCGTCGCCCACAACTCAGTGATCGACACACCGAGCTCGGCGAGCAGACGGCGCAGCAGCGGCAGCGAGATGCCGATGACGTTGCCGGGGTCGCCCTCGATGGAGTCGATGAACGGCGCCGAGCGCCCGTCCAAGGTGAAGGCCCCGGCGACGTACAGCGGCTCGCCGGAGGCGACATAGGCGGCGACCTCGGCGTCCGACGGATCCCCGAAGTTCACCGTGGTGGACGCGGTGGCGGACACCGACCGCCCGGACGCGGTGTCGATCACGCAGTGCCCGGTGCGCAGCACGCCCGCGCGGCCGCGCATGGACTTCCAGCGGGCGGTGGCCTCCTCGGCGTCGGCGGGCTTGCCGAGCGCCTGGCCGTCCAGTTCGAGCACGGAGTCACAGCCGACGACCAGCGCACCGGCGGCCTCCGCGCGGGCGGCCACGGCGGCGGCCTTCGCCTCCGCCAGTACGCGGGCGAGCTCGCCCGGTGTGGGCGCGGTCAGCGCGTCCTCGTCCACCCCGCTGACGATCACCTCGGGCGCGAGCCCGGCATCGCGGAGCTGGCCGAGACGGGCGGGCGACTGGGAGGCGAGAACGAGGCGACGAGACTCAGACATAGGACTCAGCGTAACGGGAGGCCACACAAGCGAACACCGAGATCCGCGCGCAGACGCGCAGAAGCACAGGCCCACACACCCACACACCCACACACCCACAGAAACTCAGTGCCTCAGTGCGCCCCAAGCACGAGCATCGCCAGAATCATGGCCAGGGCGACCACCACACTGGCGCGGCGCAACATCGCCTGGGTCTCCCGCAGTTCCTCGGGCGGATCGTCGTCCTCGGGGTCAGACCAGAGCATTCCATGATCATGCCGCCCGAAACGGGTGGGACGCCTGAGTACGCGTACTCAGCCGCCCCACCCAACAGGACTAGAACAGCTGTCAGCCCGGCCAGTACGTACGGCCCCAGGTCTGCGGCCCCGGCGCGGGCAGCCGGTGCCGGGCCACCCGTGCCGGGTCCGACCACGCGTCGGCGGGGCGGGGCGCGCCGGGCGCCTCGGACGCGGCGACCGCGGCGCGTGCCCTGACCACCGCCAGGGCGGCAGCGAGCTCCTCGGGGGTCGGGTTGCCCCGTACGACCTTGATCGTCATGGCGGCTCCTAGAGGGGCGGGAAGGGCTAGAGGGGGATGTTGCCGTGCTTCTTGGGCGGCAGCGACTCGCGCTTGGTGCGCAGCTGACGCAGGCCGCGCACCACCTGGCGGCGGGTCTCGGACGGCAGCACCACCGCGTCGATATAGCCGCGCTCGGCCGCCGTGTACGGGTTGAGGAGGGTGTCCTCGTACTCCTGGATCAGCTCGGCGCGCACCGTCTCGCGCTCCTCGTCGGACGCGGCCGCGATGGCGCGCCGGTGCAGGATGTTCACCGCGCCCTGCGCGCCCATCACCGCGATCTGCGCCGTGGGCCAGGCGATGTTGAGGTCCGCGCCCAGGTGCTTGGAGCCCATCACGTCGTACGCGCCGCCGAACGCCTTCCGGGTGATGATCGTGATCAGCGGGACGGTGGCCTCGGCGTACGCGTAGATCAGCTTGGCGCCGCGGCGGATGATGCCGCCGTACTCCTGGTCGGTGCCGGGCAGGAAGCCGGGCACGTCCACGAACGTCAGCACCGGGATGTTGAACGCGTCGCAGGTGCGCACGAAACGCGCGGCCTTCTCCGACGCGTCGATGTCCAGGCAGCCCGCGAACTGCATCGGCTGGTTGCCGACCACGCCCACCGGGCGGCCCTCGACCCGGCCGAAGCCGGTGAGGATGTTCGGCGCGAACAGCGCCTGGGTCTCGAAGAACTCGGCGTCGTCCAGGACATGCTCGATCGCGGTGCGCATGTCGTAAGGCTGGTTGGCGCTGTCGGGGATCAGCGCGTCCAGCTCGCGGTCCTCGTCGCTGAGTTCGAGGTCGGCCTCCTCGGGGAAGGCGGGCGGCTCGCTCAGGTTGTTGGAAGGCAGGTAGGAGAGCAGGGACTTGACGTACTCGATGGCGTCCTTCTCATCGCCCGCCATGTGGTGCGCCACGCCCGAGGTGGCGTTGTGCGTACGCGCGCCGCCGAGCTCCTCGAAGCCGACGTCCTCGCCGGTGACCGTCTTGATGACGTCGGGCCCGGTGATGAACATATGCGAGGTCTGGTCGACCATCACCGTGAAGTCGGTGATCGCGGGGGAGTACACCGCGCCGCCCGCGCACGGGCCGACGACCAGGCTGATCTGCGGAATCACCCCGGAGGCGTGGGTGTTGCGGCGGAAGATCTCGCCGTACATGCCGAGCGCGCTGACGCCCTCCTGGATGCGCGCGCCGCCGGAGTCGTTGATGCCCACGACCGGGCAGCCGGTCTTCAGCGCGAAGTCCATCACCTTCATGATCTTCTGGCCGAACACCTCGCCCAGCGCGCCGCCGAAGACCGTGAAGTCCTGCGAGAAGACCGCCACGGGACGGCCGTCGACGGTGCCGTAACCGGTGACGACACCGTCCCCGTACGGGCGGTTCTGCTCCATGCCGAAGTCGGTCGAACGGTGCCGTGCGAACTCGTCCAGCTCGACGAAGGAGCCCTCGTCGAGCAGCAGGCCGACCCGCTCACGCGCCGTCAGTTTCCCCTTGGCGTGCTGCTTTTCCACCGCACGCGCGGAACCCGCGTGGGTCGCCTCGTCGATCCGGCGCTGAAGATCCGCGATCTTGCCCGCGGTCGTGTGAATGTCGTGTGCTGCCATGGCGTCTCGCTCGGCCATCGGGATGCGGCTCCCTGCCTGGTCACGGATCGATAGTCGATAAAGGGGGATCGTCAGAGCTACTGGTGCGTAGCGTAACGGCGCGGGCGGCACTCGGCAGTGCGGCGTTTACCACACCTAGTCTGTCTTGCATGACGACACCAGAGCCGTACGGCAACCGCTGGTCCGACCTCGACAGGCCCCCGCTGGACGCGGCCGCGCTGCGCCGCGGCCTGGTCAGGCCCGACGGGCTGTGGACCTCTCTCGACGTACTGCCCACGACCGGATCCACCAACGCGGACCTGGCCGCCCGCGCCACCGCCGGGGACGCGGACGAGGGCGCGGTCCTGGTCGCCGAGGAGCAGACGGCCGGGCGCGGCCGCCTGGACCGGAGCTGGACCGCGCCCGCGCGCTCCGGGCTGTTCTTCTCCGTACTCCTGAAGCCGTCCGGCGTCCCGGCCGAACGCTGGGGGTGGCTGCCGCTGCTCGCCGGGGTCGCCGCCGCGACCGGGCTCGCTCGGGTGGTCGGCGTGGACCTGTCGCTCAAGTGGCCCAACGACCTGCTCGCCACGGTCGACGGCGAGGAGCGCAAGATCGGCGGCATCCTGGCCGAGCGCGCGGGCGACGGCGTGGTCATCGGCATCGGCGTCAACGTGACGCTGCGCGCCGACGAGCTGCCGGTGCCGGGCGCGGGCTCGCTGGCGCTCGCGGGCGCGAAGGAGACGCACCGGGACCCGCTGCTGCGGGCCGTGCTGCGGGAGTTGGACCAGTGGTACGACGCCTGGTGCGCGGCGGGCGGCGACCCGGCCGCGTCCCGGCTCCAGGAGACGTACGCGGCGGGCTGCGCCACGCTGGGCCGCCAGGTGCGGGCCGAGCTGCCCGGCGAGCGGACGGTGACCGGCGAGGCGCTGGCCGTGGACGGCGAGGGACGGCTGGTCATCGGCACGCCGGAGGGCGTCCGGGAGCCGGTGAGCGCGGGGGACGTGGTGCATCTGCGGGCCGCCGAGAGCTGAGGCGCCGACCGTCCGTCCAGGAGGAAGTCAGCCGATGTGGCCATCTCCCGGACGGACTCGAGGTCGGCATACGTGAGCCAGGGCACACCTGTCGTATCGTTGAGGCCGGTCGATAGCAGGCCGTGGCAGATCGGAAGGGCAATACGCAGTGACCGTCGACGACACGGGCTCCGGCACGGGCACACCCCCTGCCTCCCGGCATGCCGACGACGCCCCCGCCGCCCAGGCCGACGACCCGGCGGCCCAGGGCGAGGAGCCCGCCCCTCTGACCGCCGGAGCCGCCAGCAGAGGCGACGACTCCCCAGGGCGCGCCGACGACCCCCTCGCACTCCGTCTGGAACAGCTGATCCTCGGGGCCGAGCGCCGCTACACCGCGTTCCAGGCGGCCCGTACGGCGGGCGTCTCCATGGAGCTGGCGTCCCGTTTCTGGCGGGCCATGGGATTCCCCGACATCGGCCAGGCCAAGGCGCTCACCGAGGCGGACGTACTCGCGCTGCGCCGCCTGGCGGGCCTGGTCGAGGCCGGGCTGCTGAGCGAGGCGATGGCCGTGCAGGTGGCCCGCTCCACCGGCCAGACCACGGCCCGCCTCGCCGACTGGCAGATCGACTCCTTCCTGGAGGGCCTCACCGAGCCCCCCGAACCGGGCATGACCCGCACCGAGGTCACCTACCCCCTGGTCGAACTCCTGCTCCCCGAACTGGAGGAGTTCCTGGTCTACGTCTGGCGCCGCCAGCTCGCCGCCGGGACTCTGCGGGTGGTCCAGGTCGCCGACGACGAGGAGATGGTCGACCGCAGACTCGCGGTCGGCTTCGCCGACCTCGTCGGCTTCACCCGGCTGACGCGGCGCATGGAGGAGGAGGAGCTCGGCGAACTGGTCGAGGCCTTCGAGACCACGGCGGCCGACCTGGTCGCCGCGAACGGCGGTCGGCTGATCAAGACACTCGGCGACGAGGTGCTGTTCGCCGCGGACGACGCGGGCACCGCCGCGGAGATCTCGCTGCGCCTCATCGAGACGATGGCCGGTGACGAGACGATGCCCGAACTGCGGGTCGGGATCGCGTTCGGGACGGTCACCACGCGGATGGGCGACGTCTTCGGCACGACGGTGAACCTGGCGAGCCGACTCACGTCGATAGCGCCCAAGGACGCGGTGCTGGTCGACAGCGCGTTCGCCGAGGAGCTGTCCCGTACGGGGGATGCGCCGGCGTCCGAGGCGGAGGCCGCGGTGGAGGCCGAGAAGGCGGCGGAGGCGGGCGAGGAGCCGCCCTCCTACCGCTTCGCACTGCGGCCGATGTGGCAGCGGCCGGTGCGCGGCCTGGGCGTCATCGAGCCCTGGATGCTCTCGCGCCGGGCCTAGGCCCTGTGCGCGGGCACCCCTTGGCTGGACCCACGCCCCCTGGCATGATCCGGATAACGCTCGTTAACCAGAGGTGGAGGGGTCATGGCGGAGCAGCGCTTCGGGGAGTACATCGCCGTACGGCGGCACGGTGACGGCGGGCATGTCGCCGAGTTCGTCCTGGACCGGCCGAAGGCCATGAACGCCGTGTCCACCGAGATGGCCCGCTCCATCGCCGCGGCCTGTGACGCGCTCGCCCAGGACGGCGACGTCCGCGTCGTGGTCCTGACCTCCAGCAACGACCGCGCGTTCTGCGTCGGCGCCGACCTGAAGGAGCGGAACTCGTTCTCCGACGCGGAGCTGGTGCGCCAGCGCCCCACCGCGCGGGCCGCCTACACCGGCGTACTGGACCTGCCGATGCCCACGGTCGCCGCCGTGCACGGCTTCGCGCTCGGCGGCGGCTTCGAGCTGGCGCTGGCCTGCGACGTGATCGTGGCGGACGCGACGGCGGTGGTCGGGCTGCCCGAGGTCTCGGTCGGCGTGATCCCCGGCGGCGGCGGTACGCAGCTGCTGCCGCGCCGGGTCGGCGCGGCCCGCGCCGCCGAGCTGGTGTTCTCGGCGCGCCGGGTGGCCGCGGACGAGGCGCGCGAGCTGGGGCTCGTGGACCAGCTCAGCGAGGACGCGCGGGGCGCGGCGCTGGAGCTCGCCGCGGCCGTGGCGAAGAACTCGCCGGTCGGGCTGCGGGCGGCGAAGCGTGCGCTGCGGCTGGGGCATGGGCTGGATCTGCGGGCGGGGCTTGAGGTCGAGGACGCGGCGTGGCGTTCGGTGGCGTTCTCCGGGGACCGGGCGGAGGGGGTCGCCGCGTTCAACGAGAAGCGCGCCCCGCGCTGGCCGGGCGAGTAGCACTCGCCCGGCCGACGCGGGGCGGCACCCTGTGCCGCCCCGCGTCGCGGGGGAGGGTGTCGCTCTGCGGCCCTGTCGGGACGGTTGACCGGGGTCGGTGGGTTGTGCCCACCCTCCCCCACTCTCGGCTTCGCTCGAGCGGGAGGTGCCCCCCTCGCCCTGCGGAACGTATGCCCACAACAGTCAGACGGGACGTACGCCCACCCACCCGCAGCCGTGGAGCTGACGTGAGGGGGTGGGGTGGGGGGTGCGAGCGGAGCGGGGACTGTGACCTGGGCAGCACGCGGTTCGCAGCTTCCGGGTTATCAGTCGCCGTGAGCACGTACCCCCCACCCCGCCCCCGCCCCACAACGAACAGAACGCACACACCCCACGCCCCCTGTTCGCCGTATCAATGTCCCGGATTGGGTGGAATGTCCCTAACCTGGGTTAATGGCTGAGGAAGACCGGCTGCGCGCCGTGGTCACCCTGGCGCAGGCCATGGCCGCCGCGCACACCCCGCGTGAGTCCTGGTCGGCCGCCGCGCAGGGCGCCAGGCGCGCCCTGGCGGCGAGCTTCGCCGCGCTGTCCGTATGGGAGCGCGAGCGCAGCCGACTGCGGGTGCTGGTCAACGCGGGGGAGCGGGCGCCAGGGGAGGAGGAGTTCCCCGAGGCGGAGGCCTACCCGGTGCACCAGTTCCCGGAGATCACCGAGTTCCTGCACGAGCGCTGGGCGGGCGGCGGCGAGCCGGACGCCTGGGTCGAGACGGCCGAGGGGCCGACGGCCGGTGACGGCGGCTACTGCCACCAGCGGGTGGCCGCGCTGCGCCGCCGAGGGCGCGGCAGCTGCGTGGTCGCGCCGATCGTGCTCCACGGCCGCGCCTGGGGCGAGCTCTATGCCGCGCGACCGGTCGGCGCTCCGGTCTTCGACCGGGCCGACGCGGACTTCGCCTCGGTGCTCGCCGCCGTCGTCGCGGCCGGGCTCGCGCAGACCGAGCGCCTTGAGGAGGCGCGGCGGCTGGCGTTCACGGACGCGCTGACCGGTCTCGCCAACCGGCGTGCCGTCGACGCCCGCCTCGACGAGGCCGTCGAGCGGCACCGCGCCGACGGCACCGTAGTCTCGCTGGTCGTCTGCGACCTGAACGGCCTCAAGCGGGTCAACGACACCCAGGGCCACGCCGTCGGCGACCGCCTGCTGGAACGATTCGGCTCGGTGCTGTCGCTGTGCGGCGCGATGCTGCCCGGCGCGCTCGCCGCCCGGCTCGGCGGCGACGAGTTCTGCCTGGTCTCGGCGGGCCTCCCGGCCGACGACGTGGTGCGGGCCGCCGACGAGCTGTGCGTACGCGCCGCCGAGCTGGAGCTCGGCGACGGCGTGGCCTGCGGGGTCGCGTCGACCGGCGACCCGATCGGCCAGGTCCGCTCCGCCCGGCGGCTGTTCCGGCTCGCCGACGCGGCCCAGTACCGCGCCAAGGCGGCGCGCGCGCCCAAGCCCGTCGTGGCGGGCCGCGAGGGCCCCGACGACCCCGTCGTACGCCTCGCGGACGCCCCCGCGCCCCCGCTGCCCCCGCCGCCGTCGGCGGAACGCCGCCGCTTCCGCAGGTGAGGCGGCGTAAGGGGAGAACACCTCGTGACAGCTGACGATTCAGTCCGTAGGGTGCTGAATATGGATATGCAAACTGTGGAGCTGGGGACCTCGGGGACGACCGCGGCCGACGTGGTCGCGGTGGCCCGCCAGGACGCCCGGATCGAACTCTCGGCCGAGGCCAGGTCCGCCCTCGCGGCCTCCCGCGAGATCGTGGACGCGCTGGCCGCCAAGCCCGACCCCGTCTACGGCGTCTCGACCGGCTTCGGCGCGCTCGCGACCCGGCACATCAGCCCCGACCTCCGCGCCCAGCTACAGCGCAACATCGTCCGCTCGCACGCGGCCGGAATGGGCCCGCGCGTGGAGCGCGAGGTGGTCCGCGCGCTGATGTTCCTGCGCCTCAAGACGGTGTGCTCGGGCCACACCGGCGTACGCCCCGAGGTCGCGCAGACCATGGCGGACATCCTGAACGCGGGCATCACCCCGGTCGTGCACGAGTACGGCTCGCTGGGCTGCTCGGGCGACCTCGCCCCGCTCAGCCACTGCGCGCTGACCCTGATGGGCGAGGGCGACGCGGAGGGCCCCGACGGCACCGTACGCCCGGCCGGCGAACTCCTCGCCGAGCATGGCATCCGGCCCGTTGAGCTGCGCGAGAAGGAAGGGCTCGCGCTGCTCAACGGTACTGACGGCATGCTCGGCATGCTGGTGATGGCCCTCGCCGACCTGGAGCGCCTCTACCGCAGCGCCGACGTCACGGCCGCGCTCTCGCTGGAGGCCCTGCTCGGCACCGACAAGGTGCTCGCCCCCGAGCTGCACGCGATCCGCCCGCACCCCGGACAGGCCGCGGCCGCCGCCAACATGCTGCGGGTGCTGGCGGGTTCGGGCCTGACCGGCCACCACCAGGACGACTCGCCGCGCGTCCAGGATGCGTACTCGGTGCGGTGCGCGCCGCAGGTCGCGGGCGCGGGGCGGGACACCATCGCCCACGCGCGCGTGGTCGCCGACCGCGAACTGGCCGCCGCCGTCGACAACCCGGTGGTACTCCCCGACGGCCGGGTCGAGTCCAACGGCAACTTCCACGGCGCCCCGGTCGCGTACGTCCTGGACTTCCTGGCGATCGCGGCGGCCGACCTCGGCTCGATCGCCGAGCGCCGCACGGACCGGCTGCTCGACAAGAACCGCTCGCACGGGCTGCCGCCGTTCCTGGCGGACGACGCGGGCGTCGACTCCGGCCTGATGATCGCCCAGTACACCCAGGCCGCGCTGGTCAGCGAGCTGAAGCGGCTCGCCGTACCCGCCTCGGCCGACTCCATCCCGTCATCGGCGATGCAGGAGGACCATGTCTCGATGGGCTGGTCGGCGGCCCGCAAGCTGCGCACCGCGGTCGACAACCTCGCCCGGATCGTCGCCGTCGAGCTGTACGCGGCCACCAGGGGCATCGAGCTGCGCGAGGGCCTCACGCCCGCTCCGGCGTCCCGCGCCGTGATCTCGGCGGCCAGGGCGGCGGGCGTCTCGGGCCCCGGCCCCGACCGCTACCTCGCGCCGGACCTGGCGGCCGCCGAGGCGTTCGTACGCGGCGGCGGACTGCTCGAAGCGGCGGAGTCCGTGACGGGTCCGCTGGCCTGAGGTCAGGGATCGCCGGACGGGCTCAGAGTGAGCCCGTCTCGCGGCGTACCGCGTAGCAGACGAGTCCCGCCCCGGCCGCCAGCGAGACCGCCCCGCCCACCACGTACGGCGTGGTGTCCGTGTGCCCGGTCTCGGCCAGCCGGGGCCCCGCCGCGGCGGTGTCCGAACCCGGCGCCGCCTGCGGTTCGTCCGCCGTGGCGTTGGCGGACGGCACGAACCACAGGGCGCCCAGCACGGCGGCCGCCGCGGCGGCGGTGAGCAACGGACGACGCGCTACGGACACGGAATCGATCCCCCTTGTGGAACTGGCGATTTGGCCGTGTGGGGCGATGCTAGTGAAAGTCGCGGGTCGGGGGAAAGCCGCCGGGACCAGGCACCGTACGCTCCGTCATATGAGCACCCCTGAGACATCCCGTTTCGTGCGGCTTCGAGTGGACCTGGTGTTGGAGGTCACCGACTCCGACGAGCTGACCGACGCCGCGCTCGCGCGCATCGCGGACGACGAGACGATGCCGGACGCCGAACGCGCGCACGCGGACTCCGCGGTACGCGAGGACGCGGCCGAGGCGCTGGCCTATCTGGTCGACCCGTTCGACCTGGTCGGCGAGGTGCCGGGGATCGACCTGGCGCAGGCGTCGTGGAGCAGCGAGCCGGTCGTGTACGACCCGGACGGACCGGACTGGGACGACGACCTCGACGACGAGTTCGACGGCGACGCGGACGGCGAGCCCATCGAGAGCGGAACATAGCCTCGTACGCACACGACACACGCGACACACACGACATACGCGACACACGGCGCACGCGGAGACGTGTCGTACCCCACATTCCGGCCGAGCGTGGAACCAGGCGAACCGGAAAGCGTGTTGTACCTGTTGGCGGGGGGTATCGGGCTTGGGAGCCGACTCTGCCCGCCAACGGGGATTCCTGGGGATTCGGCAACGATGGAGAAGCGTGTGATATCGGACAGCAAGCGGCGCAGAGGCCTCACGGCCATGTCCGCACTGCTCGGCGGCGTGCTGGTGCTCTCTGCGTGCAGCGGCGGCTCGGGCGACGGCGACAAGGACTCCGACGCCTCGAAGAAGCCGCAGGTGCAGTCGCAGTCCCAGGCGGACGAGGCGGCCGCCGAGGAATCCTCCAGCGCCCGAATAAAGATCACGCCCGAGAACGGCGACCAGGGCGCCAGCATCAACAACGCGGCGCGGGTCGAGGTGACCGACGGCACCCTCAGCAGCGTCTCGCTGCGCACCGCCGACGGCGCCGAGGTCCCCGGCACGCTCTCCGCCGACAAGAAGTCCTGGCAGCCCGACGGCCAGCTGAAGCGGGCCACCTCGTACCAGATCACGGCCGAGGCCACGGACTCCGAGGGCCGCGCGGCGCACGAGAACTCCTCCTTCACGACCGTCGCGCCCGACAACAGCTTCATCGGGAACTTCAAGCCCGAGGCGGGCTCCACGGTCGGCGTCGGCCACCCGGTGTCGATCAATTTCGACAAGCCGATCACCGACAAGAAGGCCGTGCAGACCGGGATCACCGTGTCGTCCGACAGCGGCCAGGAGGTCGTCGGCCACTGGTTCAACAGCCAGCGCCTGGACTTCCGCCCCGAGGAGTACTGGAAGGCGGGTTCCACCGTCACGCTGAAGCTGGACCTGGACGGCGTCGAGGGCGCCGACGGCGTCACCGGCGTCCAGCAGAAGACGGTCACCTTCAAGGTCGGCCGCAGCCAGATCTCCACGGTCGACGCCAAGACCAAGCAGATGACGGTCGTCCGGGACGGTAAGACGATCAAGACCATCCCGATCTCGGCGGGCTCCCCCGAGAACAAGACCTATGAGGGTCAGATGGTGATCTCCGAGAAGTTCACGGAGACCCGGATGAACGGCGCGACGGTCGGGTTCACCGACGACGACGGCAAGGGCGAGTACGACATCAAGGACGTGCCGCACGCGATGCGGCTGTCCACATCGGGCACCTTCATCCACGGCAACTACTGGGGCGACAAGTCCATCTTCGGCTCCGCCAACACCAGCCACGGCTGCGTCGGCCTGGAGGACAAGCAGGGCGCCGACGACCCGAACACGCCGGGGGCGTGGTTCTTCGAGAACTCGATGCTCGGCGACGTGGTCACCGTCAAGAACACCGGCGACGAGACCATCAAGCCGTCCAACGGCCTGAACGGCTGGAACATGGACTGGGCGGACTGGAAGGCGGGCTCGGCCGTCTGAGCCCAGGCGACACACGGAAACGGCCCGCTGGAGCGTGATGATCGCTCCAGCGGGCCGTTCGCCGTCGTAGACCCCCGTGCTACGACGGCGAACGCGTCCCCCGAAGGGGCTGTCGATGACGTACCGCCAACAGCCGTCGGGCCCGCGCCGTTCCGCTAGTCTCCAGACTCTCCAGCATCTGGCCACAGTAGGAGGCGAGTTCGTGACTCACCGAACGGTAAGCCACGCGCGCGTGCGGCTCTCCGGGCAGCGCGAGCGCTCCGAACAGCGCGAGCGCTCCGAACAGCGCGAGCGCTCCGAACAGCCCGAGCACCCAGGACTGCCCGATGACGCGTTCGCCGACGCGCCCATGCCCGATCCCGACTGCCCCGTCGAGATCGCCCTGTCCGCGCTGCGCGGCCGCTGGACCACGCTGGTCATCCGGGAGTTGCTGCGCGGCGGCGGGCCGCAGACCTACAGCGAGCTGGCCGCCGCGCTGCCCCCGCTCTCCGACAAGGTGCTGGCCGACCGCCTGGACCAGCTCGTCGCCGCGGGCGTCGCCGAGCGCGTCCGCACCGCGGGCTGGCCGAGCACCGTGACGTACGCGCCCACCCCGCGCGGCCGGGCGCTCGGCCCCGTACTCCAGGCCCTCTGGGACTGGGGCGCCGGAGCCACGGCCTGATCGCGGAGGTCTCAGGTCCCAGGACTCGGGAGACTCGGGACCTACGCCGGAATGTCGATAGTGCGGACGAGGTGCCACCCTCTAGCGTTTCCGGTGACCGCACCGCACCGCACCGCACGGCATCGGACCGCACCGCACCAGACTGGCCGGGCCGGGCCGGGCCGGATCAGCAGGAGGGGGCAGCACCATGTCCATCGACCTCAACCACACGATCGTCCACGCCCACGACAAGCGGGCGTCCGCCGCGTTCCTGGCCGGTCTGCTGGGCCTCGAAGTCGGCGAGCCCTACGGTCCGTTCATCCCGGTGCAGACGCACAACGGAGTCACGCTCGACTACCTCGACCAGGCGTACACCGGCCCTGGACCGATCACCCCGCAGCACTACGCGTTCCTCGTGTCGGAGGACGAGTTCGACACGGTGTTCGCCCGGATCAAGGCGGCGGACCTGCCGTACTACGCCGACCCCGCGTTCCGGCACGCGGGGCGGATCAACACCAACGACGGCGGACGCGGCGTGTACTTCAGGGACCCGAACGGGCACTCCATGGAGATCCTGACCCGCCCGTACGGCAGCGGCGCCTGACGCTCCCGGAGCGCGTCACCCCGTGCGGGCGAAGCCCCGCAGATACAGCTCGCGCAGGGCATGCCGGGCGGGCGGATCGGACAGCCGCTCGGCCGCCCAGCGCAGGAAGTCGCGTTCCAGGGTGTCGATCCAGTCGTGGCCGGGATCGAACGGCCCCGGCGCGAGGCCGGCGGCCTCGACGGTCAGTTCACGGCCGCCCGGCCCGTCGACCGTGAACAGCCCCGCCCCGTCGGCCGCTTCGGACCACCGGACGCGGACGTCCGGGGCGCCGCAGTCCCAGCGCCGGTCCCCGTACTGGAGCCACAGCCGCCCGGCGTGCGCGTAGACGGCGGCCACGGACGCCCGCCGCCCCTGCGGCAGGGACACGAACCCGTGGCAGGGTCCGGGCGGCGCGGACGCCGACACCCGCCCGGACAACGGCTCCAACGCCCAGACAGCGTCGTACCGTTCGTAGTCCCGGACCGTCACCGTATGCGGCGTATGCGGCGTATGAGCCGCGTGCGGTGTGCGAGGCGTGCGAGGCATGTGTGCCGCCGCTCAGCTGTGCGGTTCGAGGCCGAGTTCGCGGTCGACGGCCGGGTTGCTCCGGGTCGAGGCCTCGATGACGGCCTGCCAGCTCCCGTACTTGGCGTACAGCTGGTCGGCCGTCGGGCCCAGCGGGTTGCCGTACTTCTCGATGTTCCGCTGCTCCAGCGCCTCGACGTCCTCCGGCGACATCCCGGCTCGGGTGATGTCCTTGGCCTCGTTCCGCATCCGTACCAGCTCGCGGGCGATCTCCTCGTCGGAGCGGCACTGGGCGCGCATCTCGGCCTCGACCTCCTTCATCTGGTCGATGAGCCCGTGGTACCGGATCCGGATCTCGCGAGCCTGCGCGCGTTCCTCCGGGCTCATCTCCCGGATGCGGCAGACGACCGGCTCCGGACTCGTACAGGGCTCGGCCCGGACGGCGGCGTACGACGCCGACCGCTCGACCGCCGACGCGGCGACCGGCGAGACGAGCCCCCCGACCAGCGCGACCAGCGCGACCAGCGCGGCGAGCACGGCGAGCACGGCGGTCCGCGCGGTCCGCGCGGGCGGTGGCGGCAGCGGGGGCGGCGGGGGGGGGGGGGGGGGGGGGGGGGCGGCCCCCCC
>NZ_JBTVYK010000089.1:0-15232 GCF_054788135.1 Streptomyces sp. O3 | reverse complement strand
CCGGAATACGCGATGACCTGTAGCGTCTCGGGGGCTCGGAGTTGTGTATAAGAGCCCGGCTACCCCTTCGAGCCCGCCCGGCACTGGGCCACCGCCCCCGCGCCGGGAACCGGCGCCGCCGCGGAACCGGACGGCGACGAGGACATGCTGCAACTGCTCACCGACCTGCGCGACGGCGCGAGGTCACTCGACGAGGTCGACGACATGCTCGTCGTCGGGGACGGGGGAACCAAATGAAGGCAAGCCCTGAAGCGGCCAAACGCGAGATCCTGGCTCGGGTGCGCCGCGGCGAACTGGACGTGACCGAGGCCGCCGCACTGCTCCGCCGGCAACTCAGCGGCCAGAGCGGCCAGGGCGGCCAGAGCGGCCAGGGCAGCCAGCCGCGAGAGACGGGCCAGCCGCGCGAGACGGGCGGGCAGGACGAGACGGTCCACTACGCCGCCGGGTGGACGCGCCCCGCCCCCGCCCCCCGGCCAGCCCCGCTCGACGACGCCCTCGTCTTCGCGGTCCGGCCGGGAGCGACCGCCCAAAGCCCGGACCAGGCCGGGCAGTTGGTCATCCCCGCGGGCGACGCGGGCGCGGCCGACTGGCCGCGCCTGTGGCGCACCGCGCGCGAGAGCCGCCCCCGCACCGAGCGGATCGTCCTCGACGTGCGCGAGGCGTCCGGACCCGAGGCGCTCGACGCCGCGTTCGCCCTGACCAAGACGGTCATCCAGGACCGCACCCCGGACACCGTCGCCCTCGCCGTGCTCACCGGCGGCGCTCCGCACTCCGCCACCGCCGACGCCCTGGGCGGCCTGTGCCAGATCGCGGCCCAGGAGGACCGCCGCATCCACGCCGTCGCCGTCCACGTACCGGACGACGCGGCGACCGACGCGGCGACCGACCCGGTGGGCCTCGCACTGGCCGAACTCGCCCTGCCCACACCCGGCGCCGCGCAGGTACGCCACGACGCCGCCGGGCGCGCCAGCCGCACCCTCACCCCGCTGCGGGCCAGCGCCGCGAGCCCCTGGCGCGACCGCGGCGTCTACCTCGTCACGGGCGGCGCGGGCGGCGTCGGCGCCGGGCTCGCCCTGCTCCTGGCCCGTCGGCACGCGGCGCGCCTGGTGCTCCTGGGCCGCTCCGGCGCGGGCGACGCCACCCGTCGGCTGATCGCGGACATCCGCGCGGCGGGCGGCGACGCGATCTATGTGACAGCCGACGTCACCCGGCGCGCGGACGTGGAGCACGCGGTGGCGCGGGCCCGCGCCGAGTTCGGGCCGCTGACCGGCGTGCTGCACGCGGCGGGCGTCAACGAGGACGCGTACCTGGTGAACAAGGACCCCGACACCGTGCGCCGGGTCCTGGCCCCGAAGGTCGTGGGCGCGCGGGTACTCGACGAGGCCACCGCGGCCGAACCGCTGGAGACGTTCGTCCTGTTCTCGTCCGTCGCCGCCTACATCGGAGGCGCGGGGCAGAGCGACTACGCGGCCGCCAACCGCGCGCTCGGCGCGCTCGCCGCGGCCCGCGCCGAGCGGGTCACGGGCGGCGACGGCCGCCAGGGCGTCACCGTCGCCGTCGCCCTGCCGCTGGTCGAAGGCGGCGGCATGGACCTGGACGCGCGCGACAAGCGGGCCGCGCGCGAACTGCACGGCATGGCCGCCATGCCCGCCGACACCCTCCTCGACACCCTCGGCGCGGCCCTCGCGTCGGGCCGCCACGAGGTGTTCGCGATGTACGGCGACGGGCAGCGCATCCGCGCCTACGTCGACCAGCACCTAGCCGACCGCGCCCCCGCCGCCGAGACCGCCGCCCCGACAACGGGCGACGCCACCGATGCCACTGACGCCACCGACACCGCCGACACCGCCGACGATGCCCAGGGCGGCCCCCTCGCTCCCGCCGCCGAGCGGTATCTGCTCGACCTGGTCTCCGGCGTCATCCGGCTGCCTGCCGGGCAACTCCGCGCCGACCAGGAACTGTCCACCGTCGGCGTGGACTCCGTACTCATCAAGCGGATCACCACCCGCCTGGAGGACCGGCTCGGGCCGCTGCCCGCCACACTCCTGTTCGAGCACCGCACCGTGGCCGAGCTGAGCCGCTACCTGGTCAGCGACCACGCCGACGCGCTCCGCGCCCTGCTCGACCGCGAAGCCCCGGCCCCCGAGCCAGCCGTCCAGACCCTGCCGCTCCCGGACCCCGCCCCCGCCCCCACCGCCGCACCCGCCGCCGACCGGCGAGACCCGCGCCCACGGACCGACGAGCCCATCGCCATCGTCGGCGTCGCCGGACGCTATCCGGGCGGCGACGACCTCGACGACTTCTGGGCGACTCTGCGCGACGGGAAGGACGCCGTCACCGAGGTACCGGCCGAGCGCTGGGACCACTCCCGCTACTACGCGCCCGGCGAGCGCACCGGCGGCCGCACCTACGCCAAGTGGGGCGGCTTCATCCAGGGCGCCGACCGGTTCGACGCCCGCTACTTCGCCATCTCGCCGCGCGACGCCGAACGCGCCGACCCCACCGAGCGCGTCTTCCTCGAAGTGGCCTGGTCGGCCCTGGAGAACGCGGGCTACTCACGCCGCCTCCTGCACGAGCGCACCCGGCGCGGCGACCAGCACGCCGTCGGCGTCTTCGTCGGCGTCACCGCCACCTCGTACAAGCTGATCGGCGCCGAGGAATGGGGCAAGAACAACCCCGTCGTCGCCCTGTCGATGGACTTCTCCGTCGCCAACCGGCTCTCCTATCTGCTCGACGCCCACGGGCCCAGCCTCGTCGTCGACACCGCCTGCTCCTCCTCGCTGACCGCGCTGCACCTGGCCGTCGAGTCGCTGCGCCGCGGCGAGTGCGAGATGGCGATCACCGGCGGCGCGCACATCCAGACCCACCCCATCAAGTACGGGGTGCTCTCCGACATGCGGCTGCTGTCCACCGACGGCCGCTGCCGGGCCTTCGGCGCGGGCGGCGACGGCTTCGTGCCCAGCGAGGGAGCGGGCGCGCTGGTCCTCAAGCCGCTGTCGGCCGCCCGCCGGGACGGCGACCACGTCCACGGCCTGATCCGCGGCGTGAGCGTCAACCACGGCGGCCGCACCAACGGCTACACCGTGCCCTCGCCCCGCTCCCACGCGCGCGTCATCACCGCCGCGCTGGCCGACGCCGGAGTCTCGGCGGGCGGCATCGGCTACGTCGAGGCGCACGGCACCGGCACCGCGCTCGGCGACCCCATCGAGATCGAGGGCCTGCGCCGGGCCTTCGCCGAACACACCGACCGGCTCGGCTACTGCGCGATCGGCTCGGCCAAGTCCAACATCGGGCACGCCGAGTCCGCCGCGGGCGTCGCGGGCATCACCAAGGTGCTGCTCCAGTTCGCGCACCGCAGCCTCGCACCGTCGCTGCACAACGCCGAGACCAACCCGAAGATCGACTTCTCCGCGTCGCCGTTCACGCTGCAGCGCGAGCTCAGGCCGTGGGACCGCCTGGAGCCGGAGCTCCCGCGCCGCGCCGCCGTCAGCTCCTTCGGCGCGGGCGGCTCCAACGGCCACGTCATCCTGGAGGAGCCGCCGCGGCCGGTACGCCACGACCCGCCAGACCGGGGCGAGACCGAGCGCCTGATCGTGCTGTCCGCGAAGACCGACGAACGGCTGCGCGAGGTCGCCCGCCGACTGCACCGCCACCTCGACACCGACACCGACACCGATACCGACACCGACGTCGACGACGCCCCCGCAGCCGACCTGGGCGATGTGGCCCTCACCCTGGCCACCGGCCGCGACGAGCTGGAGAGCAGGCTCGCCGTCACCGCCCGCACCGTGCCCGAACTGTGCGGCCGCCTGGCCGAGTTCCTCGCCACCGGCGCCGCGCCCGGCCTGGTCACCGGCCGCCTCGACCCCGCCGGTCCCGCCCCCGCGGGCGTCGAGCGCACCCGCGAACTGCTCGCCGCCCGCGACCTGCCCGCGCTCGCGCGGCTGTGGGTCGAGGGCGCCGAGGTCGACTGGAGCGGTGCCTTCGACGGCGCGCGGCGCGTCCCGCTGCCGTCCTACCCCTTCGCGGGCGAGCGCCACTGGGTCGCCACGACCCCGCCGCCGCCCGCCGACGGCGCCGCGCCGCGCGGCCTGTTCGGGCCGCTCGACCGCGTCGTGCCCACCCTGGACGGCGCGGTGTACGAGGCGGACCTGCGCCGTGCCGACCAGATCGTCGCCGACCACGTGGTCACCGGCCGCGCCCTGCTCGCCGGGGTCGTCCAGCTCCAGATGGCCCGCGCGGCCGCCGAAGGCCTGCGGCGCGGCGTCGTACGGGAGATCACCGACGTACGCTGGCGCACCCCGGTCGAGATACCAGGCGACGGCACGAGCGTCCGCGTCGCACTCACCGAGACCGCACTCACCGAGACCGCGCCCCCTCAGACCGCGCACGCCACGGAACACACCGCGCACACCCTGGACTACACACTCACATCCGCCGCGTCCGGCGGCACCACGCCCCACGCGACCGGCACCGTCCACCTCACCGGCCAGACCGCGCCCGCCGAGCCCCCGCCCGCCGCCCTGGACCTGGCCGCGCTGCGCGCCCGGTGCACCGTACGCCACGAGGGACCCGCCTTCTACGCGTCCGCCGAGCGCGGCGGACTCGCCTACGGGCCGCTCTTCGCCCGCCTCGCGTCCGTACGCTCCGGCCCCGACGGCGAGGCGCACGGCGAACTCACCCCGCCGCCCGAGACCGACGCCCCGGCCTGGGCCGTGGAGGCCGGGGTGCTCGACGGCGCGCTGCACGCCATCCACGGCGTACTGCCCGACCCCGGCCCCGGCCACCCGCCGCCGCTGCCCGCGTCCGTGGCCAGGGTCGCCGTACACGGACGGGTCGGCGACGCCCACCATGTGCACGTACGGCTGCGCGACCACGACCAGGAGCGCGGCACGGCCCGCGTGGACGTGACCCTCGCCGACCAGACCGGCGTGCCGGTCGCGGCCTTCCACGACCTCCGCATAGCCCGCCCCGCGGCCGCCGCCCCGGCCGCCGCGACCGGGTCCGGCGACCAGTCCGTACGCGCCCTGCGCACCGCCTGGCGCGTCCGCGAAGCCCCCGCCGAGCCCGCCGAGCCCACCGCCCCGCCCACCGGCCAGACCCTGATCCTCACCACCGCCCGCGACTTCGGACTCGGCGCCGCACTCGCGGACCGCTGCCAGGGCGCCACGCTGCTCCGCCTGGACGCGCCCGACGCGGCGGACCCGGACGGCCCGCTGGCGCGGGCGGTACGGGAACTGCCGCAAGGCAGCCGTATCCACTTCCTCGGCGGGATCGACGACCGCCTGTACGGCGCCCACGACCTCGCCCACCTGAACACCGCACTCAACGAGGGCTGTCTGGCCCTGTTCCGCCTCGCCCGACTGCTCGCCGACACCCGCCCCGCGGGGCTCCGCCTGACCGTCGTCACCAGCGACGCCCAGCAGGTCGACGAGGACACACCGGCCCGCAACCCCTACGCCGCGGCCCTGACCGGGCTCGCCAAGTCCCTGGCCCGAGAGCTGCCCGCCACCCAGGTAGCCTGCCTCGACCTGGACCGGCGCGCGGCGGCCCGCGGCGGCGGCGAACTGCGCCGCCTCGCCGCCGCCGTGGCCGCCGAGCCCGCGTCCTTCCCCGTCGAGGAGATCGCGCTGCGCGGCGGCATCCGGCTCGCCAAGACCCTGCGCCCACTCGCCCTGCCCGAACCCGCCGCCGACGCCCTGCCGTTGCGCCACGGCGGCACCTATCTGCTGGTCGGCGGCACCGGCGGCCTCGGCCGGGCGATCGCCGACCACCTCGCACGGCGATACGCGGCCCGCCTCGTCCTGGTCGGCCGCAGGCCCCGGAGCGAGCTGCCCGACACGCTGCTCGCCGACCTGCGCGCGGCGGGCGGGGACGTCGTCTACGAGCAGGCCGACATCGCGGACCCCGAGGCCGTACGCGCCCTGGCGGCCCGCACCCGCGAGCGCTTCGGCGCGATCAACGGCGCGGTCCACGCGGCCTTCACGCTCGCCGACGGCCTGCTCACCCGCATGGACGAGACCACGTTCCGCGCGGCCCTGCACGCCAAGGCGCACGGCACCGTCGTCCTGGCCGAGGCCCTGGCGGGCGAACCCCTGGACTTCCTGGCGCTGTTCTCCTCCGCCGTCTCGCACCGCGCCAACGCCGGACAGTCCAACTACAGCGCCGCCTCCACCTTCCAGGACGCCTACGCCCTCCACCTCGCGGCCCGCACCCAGTTGCCCGTCAAACTCTTCAACTGGGGCCTGTGGAGCGAGAGCGGCTCGGTCGCCACCGAGGACTACCAGCGCCGCGTCGCCCGCTTCGGCGTCGCCGGACTCACCGACGCCGAGGGCGTCGCCGCCTTCCGCCGAGTGCTCGGCTCCCCGCTCACCCAGGCGACCGTCCTGAAGACCACCGGCGACGACCCGCTCGAAGGCGTCGAGGACACACCCCCCGACACGCTCCACACGCCCGGCGACGGCCGTGCCGTGCACACCGCGGCCGACGGCGCGCTCGGCGTCCAGCGCGCGTCCACCGTGCCCCCCGGATACGTGGCCCGACTCGACGACTTCGCCCGCCGCGAGATCCTGCACGCCCTGCGCGCGGCGGGCCTGCCGCGCACGGCCGCGCGGGCCCGCACCGCGTCCGAACTCGCCGCCGACCTGGGCGTCGTGGACAGCCAGCGACGCCTGTACGACGCGCTGCTCGACGCGCTGCGCGGCGGCGACCTCGCCTGGGAGGAAGACGGCCGCCTCGCCTTCCCCACCGACCCGTACGAGACCGAAGGCCGCACCGGACTGCGCGAACGCCTCGTCGCCGACCACCCGTTCTGCACCCCGGCCGTCGAGCTCATCGCCGACTGCGCGGCGGCCCTGCCCGAGGTGCTCGCCGGACGCCGAAAAGGGCTGGAGATCCTGTTCCCCGGCGGTTCCTCACACCGGCTCGCGGGCCTCTACCACGACGACCCGCGCTCCAAGCACTTCAACGCCATGTGCACGGCCGCCGTCGTGCACCGCGTCGCCGAACTGCGCGCCAGCGACCCCGAACGGCCGATCAGCGTCCTGGAGATCGGCGCGGGCACCGGCGGCACCAGCCGCCCCCTGATGGCCGCGCTCAGGGAACAGGCCGCGGACAGCGCCCGCCCCGCACCCGCGTACGTCTACACGGACCTCTCGCCCGCCCTGGTCCGCCAGGCGGCCGAACGGTTCGGGCCCGACTACCCCGAGGCGGAGTTCCGCACCCTGGACATCGGCGCGGACCTCACATCCCAGGGCTTCGCCGACCAGCGCCACGACGTCGTCGTCGCCGCCAACGTCCTGCACGCCACCGACGACCTGCGCACCACCCTGCACCACGTGGCGGCCCTGATGCGCCCCGGCGCCCTGCTCGCCGTCAACGAGTCGACCGCCGTACTCGACGCCGTCACCCTCATCTTCGGCCTGACCGAGGGCTGGTGGCTGTACGGCGACGGTCATCTGCGCCTGGCGCACTCGCCGCTGCTCGGCCCCGAGGCGTGGGGCGCGGTGCTCGCCGAAGCGGGTCTGCGGGGCGTACGCGCCTTCGCCGCCACGCCGGGGGACGACGCGTACGCCGACCAGAGCCTGGTACTCGCCGAACGCGGCAACATACGCGCCGCGGGCCCAGGACCTGTCACTGTCCCGCAGCCCTCCGCTCAGCCCTCCGCCGAGATCCCCGAGCGCTCCCCGGCCCCGAGCACGGGCGGGGAACGCGACCGGCTCGCCGTGCGGCTGCGTACGCTCTTCGCCGCCAGCCTCAAGCTGGCCGAAGACGAAATCGACCTGGCCGCACCCCTGTTGACGTACGGCGTGGACTCGCTGGTCGTGATGGACGTCCAGGACCTCCTGGAGCGCGACCTCGGCGAGCGGATCACGTTCGGCGAGGCGATCGACGGCAAGACGCTCACCGAGGTCGCGGACCTCGTCCTCGCACGCGGGATCCCACTCCCTGACACCGAGCCCGCCGAACAGCAGCCCGCCGAACAGCAGCCCGCCGAGCGGCCGCACCAGGAGCCCGCGCCTTCGGCCACCACCCCGGCCACCGCCCCGGCGGACGTCCCCATCGCGATCGTCGGCGTCGCCGGACGCTATCCGGGCGCCGACGACCTGTGGACCTTCTGGGACAACCTGCGCGAAGGACGGCGCTCCATCGGCGAGATCCCGGCCGACCGCTGGAGCGCCGCCGACCACGGCGCACACCGCTGGGGCGGCTTCCTCGACGGCGTCGACCGCTTCGACTCCCTGCTGTTCCGCATCTCGCCCCGCGAGGCCGAACGCATGGACCCCCAGGAACGGCTGTTCCTGGAGACGGCCTGGGCCGCACTCGAGGACGCGGGCGTGACCCGCGCCCGCCTGGAGGCCGACGCGACGCACGCCACCGGAAGCGGCGTCGGCGTCTTCGCGGGCGCCATGCACCACCCGTACCAGTTCCTGGTGGCCGAACGCTGGGGCCGCGGCGAGCGGGTGCACGGCAACTCGTCCGCCTGGTCGCTCGCCAACCGCGTCTCGCACTGCCTCGGCTTCTCCGGCCCGAGCATCGCCGTCGACACCGCCTGCTCGTCCTCGCTCACCGCACTCCACCTGGCCTGCGAGTCCCTGCGCGGGGGCGACTGCGGCGCGGCGGTGGCGGGCGGCGTGAACCTCATCCTGCACCCCAGCCACCACCTGGAGCTGACGGCCGCCAAAATGCTGTCAGGCGACGGGCACGGGCGCGCCTTCGACGCATCCGGCGACGGCATGGTCACCGGCGAGGGCGTCGGCGCGGTCGTCCTCAAACCGCTGCCCGACGCGCTGCGCGCGGGCGACCGCGTCCACGCGGTCATCGTCGGCTCCGCCGTCAACCACAACGCGGGCAACTCGACGTACACCACCCCCGACGCGGACGCCCAGGCCGCACTCGTCACCAGGGCGCTGCGCCGGGCGGGAGTCGACCCGGACACCGTCCAGTACGTCGAGGCCGCGGGCACCGGATCGCCGCTCGGCGACCCGGTCGAGGTCGAGGCGCTGCGCCGGGTCTTCGACCGCCGCGCGGACGAGGGCGCACCCGTGCGCGTCGGCACCCTCAAACCCAACATCGGCCACCTGGAAGCCGCGTCGGGCATCGTCCAACTCACCAAGGTGATCCTCCAGTTGCAGGCCGAGACGCTCGCCCCGACGGTCGACGTCGCGACGCCGCTGCCCGGCCTGTCCCAGGAGGACGGCTCCGCGCTGCGCCTCGTACGCGAGCCCACCCCGTGGCCCGACAGCGGCGTCCGGCGCGCGGCCGTCAGCTCCTTCGGCGCGGGCGGCGCCAACGCGCACGTGATCCTCGAATCCCCGCCGCCGGCGCCGCCCAGCGCGCCGCCGTCCGGCACACCGTCCGAGGGCGCGCAGCTGATCACGCTCACCGCCCGCAGGCCCGAGGCGCTGCGCCGACTCGCCGCGCGGCTACGGGACTTCCTGCGCGGGCCCGGTACGGGCGCGTCCCTCGCCGACGTCGCCCACACCCTGCGCGTCGGCCGCGAGCCGCTGCTGACGCGCACCGCGCTCGCCGCCGCCGACCTGCCCGAACTGACCGACAAGCTCGACCGGTTGGCCAACGGCGACCTGGTGCGCGACCCGGACGTCGACCTTCTCGCACCACCGTGGGCGGACGCGGCGCGCCGCTGGGCCGACGGCGGCGACGTGGACTGGCGCCGCGAGTCCGCGTCGACCGGGCGGGTGGTCTCCCTGCCGTGCTACCCGTTCGCCCGAGACCGGCACTGGCTGCCGGAACCCGCCGCACCGGAGCCGCGGCCCTCGCAGCCGTCCCCGCTGCCGCCCCTGAGCACCGGTGACGACATCCCCGTACCGGAGGTGACGCCTGTGGCGTCCTCACCCGAGCCCGCCCCCGCCCCCGAGCCCGACCTCGTGGAGCGCACCCGTGAGCGGGTGTACGAGGTCGTGGTGGCCGCCGTCGGCACCGTACTCGGCCTTCCGGCCGAGGAGGTCGGCCCCGACGAGCACCTCAGCGACTTCGGGTTCGACTCGGTCACCATCACGGAACTGGCGGCCCACCTCGCGGGCGAGCTGGGCATCGACATCCTGGCCCCCGAGCTGTACGCGCACACCGACGTCGCCTCGCTGGTCGCGGCCCTGGCCGTGCGGGTCCCGGCCCCCGATTCCCCGACCGGCACCGGCCACCGCGCACCCGTACTCGACCCCGACCCCGAACCCGAACCCCAGGCCCCCGCCCCGACGACCGCCCCGGCCGCCGCCATGGACGATCCCATCGCCATCGTCGGCATGGCGGGCCGCTTCCCCGGCTCCCCGGACCTGGACACGTACTGGGAGAACCTGGCGGCGGGCCGCGACCTGGTCGAGGAGATCCCCGCGGACCGCTTCGACTGGCGGGACATCTACGGCGACCCGCGCCAGGACCCCGACAAGGTGCCGTCCCGCTGGGGCGGCTTCCTGGACGGCGTCGACCGCTTCGACCCGGAGTTCTTCCGGATCTCGCCGCGCGAGGCCCGCGCCATGGACCCACAGCACCGGCTGTTCCTCCAGGCGGTGTGGCAGGCCGTCGAGGACGCGGGCCACGACCCCATGTCCCTCCAGGGAACCAGGACCGGCGTGTTCGTCGGCGTCGGCTCCAACGAGTACGCGCAGCTGCTGCTCGCCAGCGGCGCCGAGGTCGACGGCCAGGCCGCCACCGGCAACGCGCACAGCGTGCTGGCCAACCGGGTCTCGTTCCTGCTCGGCCTGCACGGCCCGAGCGAGCCGGTCGACACCGCCTGCTCCAGTTCGCTCACCGCGCTGCACCGCGCCGTCCAGGCGATCCGCACCGGCGAGTGCGACGCCGCACTGGCCGGCGGGGTCAACACGGTCCTCTCGCCGACCGGGTTCCTGACCTTCGGCAAGTCCGGGATGCTGTCGCCCGACGGCCGCTGCAAGACCTTCGACCACCGGGCCGACGGCTATGTGCGCGGCGAGGGCGTCGCGGCGGTCCTGCTCAAGCCGCTGTCCAGGGCGCTCGCGGACGGCGACCATGTGCACGCCCTCATCCGGGGCACCGCCGTCAACCACGGCGGCCGCGCCACCTCCCTGACCGCGCCCAACCCGCAGGCGCAGACCGACGTCATCGTGCGCGCCCACCGCGCCGCGGGCGTCACCGCCGACACCGTCTCGTACATCGAGGCGCACGGCACCGGCACCGCGCTCGGCGACCCGATCGAGGTGAACGGACTCGTCGAGGCCTTCCGCGAACTGGGCGGCGGCGAGGGCACCGGACACTGCGCGCTCGGCAGCGTCAAGACCAACGTCGGGCATCTGGAGACCGCCGCGGGCGTCGCCAGTCTCGTCAAGGTGGTCAAGGCGCTCCAGCACCGGCAGCTGCCGCCCTCGCTCCACCTGGAACAGGTCAACCCGCTGATCGACCTCTCCGCCACGCCGTTCCGTCTGCTCGACGAGCTGGTGGAGTGGAAGCGGCCGTCCGACGGCCACGGGGGCGAGGCGCCGCGCCGGGCCGGGATCAGCTCGTTCGGCTTCGGCGGCGTCAACGCACACGTGGTCGTCGAGGAGTACGGGCCCGACGCGTCCCGATGCGCCGACGGGCCAGCCGAGGACGGGGCGGGCGGCCCGCACCTGTTCGCGCTGAGCGCGCGCACCGAGGACCGGCTGCGGGTGTACGCGGACACGCTGGCCGCCCACCTCGACCACACCCCCCACCGCGCCGCCGACGTGGCGTACACGCTGCGCGTCGGCCGCCCGCACCTGGAGGAGCGGCTCGCGATCGTCGCGGACACGCTGCCCGAACTGGCCCAGCGGCTGCGCGCCTTCGCCGCCGGGGCGGGCGGCCGCGAGCCCCACGGCACCGGTGCTGTCGAACAGCTGGCGGTCCGGTGGGTGCGGAGCAAGGAGGCCGACCTGTCCGACCTCACGGACGCGGCGCCGGGTCGGCGCGTGTCCCTGCCGACCTACCCCTTCGCCGACGGCACGTACTGGCTGCCCGCGCCCGCGCCCGCAGCGCACTCAGGATCTGACTCACGAAAGGAGACTCAGGAGGTGGACACGATCGGTATCACACCTGATCTGGCATGGGAAGTACGGGAGTTGGTGGCCCAGGGAGTCGGTCTGTCGGCGGAGGAGATCGAACCGGCGAAGGATTTCGCGGCGTACGGGATCGATTCGATCGTGGCGTTGCGGATCATGCAGCGGTTGCAGGCGCGGTTCGGTGATGAGATTCCGATGGCGGCGATCTTCGAGCACTCCACGCTGGAACGTCTCGTCGCCCACATCGCGTCCCTCAACCCCGCCCCGACCACCGAGCCCACCACGACCACCACGACCACCACCCCGGCCGCCACCGCCCGCGTCATCCCCTTCGTCCCGGACGCCACCGGCGTCCCCGTGTACTGCCTGCCAGGCGACACCGGCGAACTCAGCTGGCTGACCCACCTCCAGCAGGCCTTCGCCGACGGCGGCCCGGTACTCGGCGTCGAGCCGCCGGGCTTCCGCTCAGGGCAGGAACCCCTCGCCTCGGTCACCGCCCGCACCGACGCCGCCGTCGCGGCCGTACTCGCCGACCGGCCTCAGGGCCCCTACCGCGTCGCGGGCCAGGGAAGCGGCGCGGTGATCGCCTTCGAGACCGCCCGCAGGCTCACCGAAGCGGGCCACCAGGTCGACGAGCTCATCCTCGTCGGCGCCCCCGAGCCGGGCGCCGCGACCCCGCGCGGACTCGGCGCGCTCACCGGCGCGTTCGGCACGGTGTGGGGCGCCTACCGCTGGCTCGGCGCGGACGTCGCGACCAGCGGCACCGCCGCCGACGCCGACTTCGCGGACGCGGCACGCGTACTCACCGCCCACGCCAACCCGCCGATGCCCGAGGCGGCCCTGACCGGCTGGCTGCGCGAGGCCCACGCCCACCGCGCCGCCCTGGCCGACGGCCTCACGACGTACCAGCCGCGCCCCCTGGCGGGACCGGCCCGCACCACCGTGATCCGCGCCCTCGCCGGCGGGCAGCCCGCCACCGGCGACTGGCAGCGGCTGCTCGCCGAGGCCCCGCACACCGTCGACCTGCCCAGCCGCCCCGACTACCTGACTTCGGCGGGCGCCACCACCGACCTGCGCCGCGCCCGGCGCGCCGAGACCGAAGGGCCGCGCCCTGAACGGCGGTTCATCACCAGCATCAACCGCGCGGGCGACAAGCAGCGCTCGTACTGGATGCACCACATGTACGGCGACGTCAGCTACGGCCTGTATCTGTCGCGCTACCTCGGCGCCGACTACCCGCTGCTCGGCGTCGAGCAGATCGACCTGGACGCCAACCTGCACCGGTTCGACACCTTCCAGGAGATGTGCGCCGCCTACACGGACGCCATCCGCGCCGACTGCCCCGGCGGCCCGTTCACCCTGGCCGGATCGTCCTTCGGCGGCGTCGTCGCGTACGAGGTCGCCCGCCAGCTGATGCACCACGGCGAGCGCGTCCACTCCATGGTCATCGCCGACGGCATCATGCCGACCACGCCCGCCTGGGCCGGAGTCGACTGGTCGTCCCTGACGGACGACGAGTCCGAGAGCCTGCCGCTGATGATGCTCGGCAACTCCTACTGCCACCGGTGGAACATCACCGAGCTGATCAAACTGGAGTCGCTGCTGGGCATGGACGTCGACGCCCAGCTCCAGAAGATCGCCCGGCACGTCGTGGACAAGGCTCAGGCGAAGCTCGCGTACGACAACATCCTGCTGCTCCTGCGCCGCACCAACGACGCCTTCAACCAGAATGTCAGGCTGCTCACCGAGTACGTTCCCCAGCCGCTGCCCGAGCCCGTCGACGTGACGTTCTTCCACGCGACGCAGGGCTTCGTGGGCGCGGACAACCCGGCCGGGCTGCCCGCGATGCGGCGGCTCGACGGCGACCGCACCAACGGCTTCGGCCGGTTCGTCGGCAAGCCGCTGCGCGTCCACGACGTGGACGCCGACCACTTCACGATCGTCCACGACGCGGGCCTGCGGACCATGGCGGAGCTCATGCCCCCCGCGCTCGGCGGCCCCGCGGCCCCCCAGGCCGGTGATCTGATCCAGTGAGGAACCCCGAGGACACCATGGAATTCAGCGTCTACTTCTTCGCGGCCAACGACGACAACTCCTTCGGCGACCGCTACCGCTTCATCCTGGACGTGGCCCGCGCCATCGACCCGCTCGGCTTCAAGGCCATCTGGACGCCCGAGCGGCACTTCCAGGAGTTCGGCGGCAGCTTCCCCAACCCGTCCGTGCTCAGCGCCGCCCTGGCCGTGGCCACCGAACGGCTCGAACTGCGCGCCGGGTCCATCGTGCTGCCGCACCACCACCCGGTGCGCGTCGCCGAGGAGTGGGCCCTGGTCGACCAGCTCTCCCGAGGGCGCACCGGCCTGTGCGTGGCCACCGGCTGGCACAGCGGCGACTTCGTCTTCTTCCCGGACAACTTCGACCAGCGCCGGGACGTCGCCTTCGGCAACATCCCGGTGCTGCGCCGCCTGTGGGCGGGCGAGACGGTCGACTTTCCGGGACCCGGCGGCCAGACCCTCCCGGTACGCACCTATCCGCGCCCGCACCGCGCCGAGCTGCCGCTGTGGATCGTGCACTCATCCAACCCGCAGACCTGGGTCAAGGCGGGCGAGCTCGGCACCAACGTGCTGGCGCTCGTGGACAGCTGGGAGCGCCTCGAAGGCAACATCGCGGCCTACCGCGAGGCCCGCGCGGCGGCGGGGCACGACCCGAGCACGGGCGTCGTCACGGTCGGCATGCACACCTACGTCGGCGACGACGAGGACGAGGTGCGCACCCTGGTGGCCGAGCCCGTACGCCGCTACATCGACACCTTCCTGACCCAGAAGAGCAACGACGCCACGTCGGGCGCGATGACACCGGCGGAGAAGGAGGCCCTGGCCAAGCTGGTCGCCGAGGACTTCTACGAGCGCCGCTCGCTGCTCGGCACCGAGGAGAAGTGCGCGGCCGTGGTCCGCCGCGCCCAGAGCGTCGGCGTCAACGAGATCGCCTGCATGGTCGACTTCGGCCTGCCCTTCCCGACCGTCCTGGACGCCCTGCCGAAACTGGACGCCCTGCGCGCCCGCTTCGCCGCCGACCCGGCCCCCGTCCCCGCCGCCTCGTCACCCACCGCGGCACCCGCCCCGGCCCCGGCCTCGACCCCGGCGGCGCCCGAGCGCCCCCGTACCTGTCTCTTATACACAAATCCCAGCCCACCAGACGCTACAGGTCCCCTGGTATGCCGGGGTGGG